>CANFZL010000070.1 GCA_947451205.1 Comamonadaceae bacterium | reverse complement strand
GTTGAAGAAAGCAAAGAACCGATGGTTTACCTGCACGGCGGCTACGGCAACACCTTGCCCAAAATTGAAGAAGCGCTGGACGGCCAAGTCACTGGCTTCAAAACCACGCTGGCCCTGTCGGCTGCTGACGCCTTTGGCACGCGGGACGAGAACCTGGTGCAAACCATCCCAAAGACCCAGTTTCCGGCGGGCGTCAAGGTCGGCGGGCAGCTCGAAGGCCACGGCGACGACGGCCGTACGCATGTGTTCACCGTCATGAAGATCAAGGGCGACACCGTCA
Organism: Comamonadaceae bacterium; assembly: GCA_947451205.1. GTDB lineage: Bacteria > Pseudomonadota > Gammaproteobacteria > Burkholderiales > Burkholderiaceae_C > Polaromonas. Next base: position 10,820 of record CANFZL010000070.1, on the reverse strand, counting down.
TGCTCGACGGCAACCACCCGTTGGCCGGCAAAGACTTGAACTTCAGCTTGGCTGTGATGGAAGTGCGCGCCGCCTCTGAAGAAGAGATCGCACACGGCCATGTGCACGGCGCGCACGGCCACCAACACTGAGCTAAGTCGCCACGTCACCGCGGTCAGCCAGCTCTTGGCGCCGTTGACGAGAACAGCAGGCCGCTCATTTCTTCAACGACCACGAGCTCCAACTTTTTGCAGAGCACGCCGCCCTTGGCGTTGATCTCGTCAATCGCCATCAGCACGGTGTCTTTCAAGACGGTTTCAGAAATAGCCATGGTGCCCGACAGGCTATGCAAAATGCCAACCTTGATAGTGCTAACCTCTGGCCGATCTTGCGCGCTGAAATTATGGTGCGGGGGGCGGCACTGTCGGTGATGCTTCAGTCGACTCAGCAGGCGTCACAGGTACCAGCGGCACCAAATCGCGCGAGGTCGAAAAAATATCCCATGCGGCGATGAACATCGCGGCGATCACCGGACCGATCACGAAACCGTTCAGCCCAAACAGCGCCATGCCGCCAATGGTCGACATCAGAACCACATAGTCAGGCAATTTGGTGTCTTTGCCCACCAGCAAGGGACGCAACAAGTTGTCGACCAAACCAATCACCAGCACGCAAAAAGCCGTCAACAACGCGCTTTGCAACACCGCGCCGGTGGCCAAGAAATATATCGCCACGGGCAGCCAAACAATCGCCGCGCCAACCGCCGGCACAAGCGATAAAAAGGCCATCAGCGTGCCCCACAACACTGGCGCATGAATACCCAAAATCCAAAAGATCAAACCACCCAGCGCGCCCTGCACCATCGCCACCACAATGTTGCCCTTGACGGTGGCGCGAATCACGGTGATGAATTTGCTCGACAGGTTGCGCTTGATGTCTGCGTCCAGAGGCAGCATATCCGTCATACGTCGACCCAAGGCCGAGCCGTCGCGTAAAAAGAAAAACAGCAAATACAGCATGATGAAAAAACTCACCAAAAACTCGAACGTGTTTTGCCCGATGCTCAGCGCTTGCGTGGCAAAAAACTGGCTGCCTTGCGTCAGGCTGATCGCGATGCGTTCTTGCACCAAGCCCATGTCAGTCAGACCAAAGCGAGTCAGCAGACCGCTGACCCAGCTCGGCAGCGCATCATAAATTTCCTGAAAGTAAAGGCTGAAGCTCAGCTCACCCGATTGCATCCGCTGAAAAACCAGACCCGCTTCTTGCACCAACAAAGCGCTGACCAAGCTCAGCGGAAAAATGACCAACAGCAAAATAAACAACAAAGCCAAGACGGCGGCCAGCGTGTACCGAAGTGGCATAGCTTTCAGCAAGCGCGCGTGCACGGGCGCAAAGACGATGGCAAACACCGCTGCCCAAAAGACCGCGCCATAAAAAGGTGACAGTACCCATAAAAAAGCCAGCGAGACCGCCACCAGCAGCCACAAAAAAAACTTGTTTTCAAACGATGTTGACTGAGCTGTGGGGGGTTGTTTCATGCGGCGTATCTAGGTTGGGCAATGAGCGATACGGCCGATGGTAACGGGTCAAATGGATCAGCAGCTACTCTTGGTCGTCCGGCGTCATCGGTATCTCTTCTTCTGCCGCCAAAGTCCCGATATCGACAGCGTCGAAATCATCGATCAAGGACTGCTCGTCAACGTCTGTCGCCTGAATGTCAACGTCGATGTCCAGTGCCGCCGAGCTCTCGATGTGATCCGGCAGGATGTCGGCATCGCTGCGTCCATTGCGTGGATCGACTGAATGGCGCTCGCCAGTGCCTTCGGCATCGGTGTCGCTGCTGAGCTCATCGTCGTCAAACGCTCCGCGCGCATCACTACCGCTGTCAGTGCTGTCGCTGGGCCCCAAGCTACCAACATCCGTTCCGCCGGGGCGTTTCGGCACCCAATCTCCGCCCAAAATGCTGCTGGTCGCCATGCTGCAGTCCTTCCAATCGGCCACCGTTGGCCTTGTTAATTGCTGATGAAAGAACTTTGCAGGGTACTCAAGGCGGCCATTGTCAGAAAACACCGACGCGGCTGTCAGCCGATGCTTCGTTATGGCGCGCACTATTCAATCTCATGGACAAAAAATTGCCCGCAACATCTCAAAGCTGTTGCGGGCAATTTTTAGTGGGCCTTAGCGCGGGTACTCAGGATTCGACCGGAGAGCTGCTGCCAGAAACCGAACGGCGTCCGGCACGCCCCCCCTTGCGACCGGCCTCGCGCGCCTCAGCGGTGTTGAACTCATGTGCCTTGCCACTGGCGTGAGCAGCCTTGCCGCCCAAGCTCGCAATTTCCTTTTGTCGTTGAGGATCCATCGATGCGAAGCCGCGCTTGGATGTCGCTTTTTGACTTGGGTTGTCTAAACTCATGAAAAACTCCTATGAATCGGTACGATGTTTAAGTTTGAAGGCTTGATAAGTTTAAAAATAAGCTGAAATAAACACGTCAGTAAGCGGCCACTGATCTTGTAGGACGAAGACATAGAGCGACGAGAACGCCCGCTATGGCTATAGGAAGCCACGAAAAACGGCTGCACAAAGGCAGCCGATTCAAGGAGCGCAGCAAAATTGCCAAAGGCAGCACACTAGCGCGCTACCTTTGGCTGTGGGGATCAACGCGAAGGTGGACGCGCAGAACCAGTGGGCGCGCGACCAGCAATGTGCCGGAATGTAATGCGGCCCTTGCTCAGGTCGTAAGGTGAGAGCTCCAAGGACACCTGGTCGCCCGCCAAAATACGGATGTGGTTCTTACGCATCTTGCCAGAGGTGTAAGCCACCAGCTTGTGGCCGTTGTCCAGCGTGACACGAAAACGCGAGTCCGGAAGTACTTCTTCCACCAGACCGTGCATTTCAATCAGTTCTTCTTTTGCCATGGCTGCATCTCCTAAAGATAAATACAAAAATCTCGGCTAGACGTCTTAGCGTCAAGCCATTGCGCGGTTGTTATGCGTATTGCGCTCGCCAATCCAGGCCAGCGCGTGCTCGGTAGCGTAATGCAGAGCGGCAGGCGCATTGTCGAACAATCTGGTGAAGCGCGAAACACGGTCGTGCGTGGCGCTGCCTTTGCCGGAACGGATAGAAACTGAGGCGGCAAAGCCGCCGTCGTCGAGTTGGGTTGCCAGAGGTGAAATCTGGTACTTTCCAACCTCAATAAGGTTGTGATGATTCATAAAAAATGCGGTGCCCCAGCTTGGGCCGGGCACAAATAAAAGGGAAAACATACGACTTGCGAGCAAGCCAAGGGAGGTCCGGCTGTAGACAGGCCGGTTGTGAGCCGGCCGGCTCTTCGCCAGTAAAGGCACCGCTTGGGAAGTCTTTGCTAGGAAAATAGAACAGTGCTGGCAAGGTTCAGGGCTATATGGGCACTGAAAACACTGAGAAGTCCGGGCTCTGAGAAGCGCCGCGCTGATGGGATCAAGCCACTTCAAGATATGAGTTTGGAAAGGCTGGACACATAAAGCTATCGCGATACCGAAGGTTGGATTGTAGCGTTTTATAGAAGTTGCTGCACTCCAGACCCCAAACCACGCGACACATAACCGCTGTTGAAGGCTGTTGGCTAGTTTTCAAACTGCGAGTGCAACGGCCGGATGCGGCGGTCCGAGTTTCGACGCTGAGCTTGGCAAAAACGCGCTCAAGGTGTTTTTTAACTGTCATCGGACTCTTCCCGCATGATGGTCAGATCAGCACCAAACAAGTGCAAATCAAAGCCACCAGTGGAGCCACTCTCCCCAGCTTAGTGCAAAAGCCCTGAAAACGCACCGGGATCGCGCATCAACAGCCAGATCGGTTACGTCCGCGTCTGCAGCCGGCTGATAGTCGAGACACTGTGCGTCAACAGCGGCACCACGCGTCAGCAAGTCCATGTCAACGTCATACCGCGTAGTCTTTCATGGTTTCGCTGGCGACCCAGCTGTTGTAGTCACGACGAACCTTGATGATGTGCTGCTCCGGGACCTTTGCCGGACGCAGCACTGCGGCCAGTACAAGCGGCGGATGATAAGAGGGGCAATGGGTCGGTCATGGCAAGAGGATTGTGTAGTTTCTGTGCCACGTGCGGCTTAGCCGTGGCATTATTCTTGCCTTTGAGTCTTGCGGCCAGAAAAAATGGCCCACCCGGAGAAAACATGGAACTGACCCCCAGAGAAAAAGACAAGCTGCTGATCTTCACGGCCGGGCTGCTGGCCGAACGCCGCCGCGCACGTGGCCTCAAACTCAATTACCCGGAAGCCGTGGCCCTGCTCAGCGCCGCCGTCATGGAAGGCGCCCGCGACGGCAAAACCGTGGCCCAGCTCATGAGCGAAGGCCGCACCATCTTGAGTCGCGCTGACGTGATGGAAGGCATCGCCGACCTCATCACCGACATTCAGGTCGAAGCGACCTTCCCCGACGGCACCAAGCTGGTGACCGTGCACCAACCAATTGTTTGACTTTGCAAAACATACCGTCATGGCAAGCACAGCGCGGCAATCCACTCCCAATCGTCGTTGCGAGCGCAGCGCGGCAATCCATGACTGCGAATTCGGACGCTGGACTGCCACACTTCGTTCGCAGTGACGCAACAGATGGACTGCCACACTTCGTTCGCAGTGACGAGATGCTCGCTCGCAGCGTCCAGAAGCTGACAAGCCCCAACCCATGCACAACCCAACAAATCCCACCAAGAAGGCTGACATCATGAGCTCAAAGTTGATCAAAATTGTCGCGCTGACAACCGGCACGCTGCTCAGCTCCGCGGCGTTTGCACACACCATCACGCCAACCGGCAGCACCGCTTTTTCGAGTTTCTCCGCTGGCTTCGCCCACCCTTTCACCGGCCTTGACCATCTGGCCGCCATGTTGACGGTTGGCTTGTGGAGCGCCCTGACCGCACGCCGCGCCGGCGCTGACTTGTTGTGGGCACCTGTTGGCTTCATGACTCTCTTGCTGGTCGGCGCCCTGGTGGGTTTAGACGGCAGTCACATCGCCATGGCCGCGGTAGAACCCATGATCGCTGCGTCGCTGTTGGTCACCGGTTTGCTGGTGCTGACACGCTGGCGTTTGCCCGGTCTGATGGCGGCCTTATTGGTCGGCGTTTTTGCCATCTTTCACGGCTTGGCGCACGGACAAGAACTGGCCGGCCACAGCGCCGCTTGGGCCACGCTGGCCGGCATGATGGTCGCCACGGCGGTGCTGCACAGCGCCGGCATGGGCATCGGTTGGGCATTGCGCCAAACCAGTCAATGGCCCAGCCGCGCAGCCGGCGCCAGCGTCGCCGTGCTCGGCCTGACACTGCTGGCCCGTCTGGCCTGAACCGTCGGAGCTACCCATGATTCTTGGCGAACTTTTCACCGATGGTCCTGACCATGTACTCAACCCCGGCCGCCGCACCCTCAGCATGGTGGTGCAAAACACCGCTGACAGACCGATTCAGGTCGGTTCCCACTACCACTTTGCTGAGACCAACGCCGCGCTGGGTTTTGACCGCGACGCTGCGCGCGGCATGCGGCTGAACATTGCGTCCGGCATGGCGGTGCGCTTCGAGCCCGGCCAGCAACGCACGGTCGAGTTGGTCGACTACGCCGGCGAACGCAAGGTCTATGGCTTTCGCGGTCTGGTCCAAGGCGTGCTGTCAACGCATTCTTCTATTTGATTTTTTCGAGATTCCCTCATGGCAACCATTGGACGACGCGCTTACGCTGAAATGTTTGGCCCGACGATCGGCGACCGCGTTCGCTTGGCCGACACCGACCTGCTGATCGAAGTCGAGGCCGACTACACGCTGCGTGCCGGCGGCTACGGCGAAGAAGTGAAATTTGGCGGTGGCAAAACCATCCGCGACGGCATGGCGCAGTCGCAAGCCACGCGGGCGCAAGGCGCGGTCGACACCGTCATGACCAACGCACTGATCATGGACCACTGGGGCATTGTCAAAGCCGACATCGGCTTAAAAGACGGTCGCATTGCAGGCATCGGCAAAGCCGGCAATCCAGACGTCCAACCCGGCGTCGACATCATCATTGGCCCAGGCACCGAGATCATCAGCTGCGAAGGCATGATCGTCACCGCCGGCGGCATTGACTCCCACATCCACTTCATTTGCCCGCAGCAAATTGAAGAAGCCCTGACCTCTGGCGTCACCACCATGCTGGGCGGCGGCACCGGCCCGGCCACCGGCACCTTTGCCACCACCTGCACACCGGGGCCGTGGAACATCGAGCGCATGCTGCAAGCCGCCGACGCCTTCCCGATGAACCTGGGCTTTTTGGGCAAGGGCAACGCCAGCCTGCCAGCCGCCTTGCACGAGCAAGTCAGCGCCGGCGCCATCGGCCTCAAGCTGCATGAAGACTGGGGCACCACGCCAGCGGCCATCAGCAACTGCTTGGACGTGGCAGAACTCACCGATGTGCAGGTCGCGATTCACAGCGACACGCTGAATGAATCCGGCTTTGTCGAGAACACCATTGCCGCGACCAAGGGCAGATCGCTCTGCGCTTTTCACACCGAAGGCGCGGGCGGCGGTCATGCACCCGATATTTTGCGGGTCGTCGGTAAGGCCAATTTTTTGCCGTCGTCGACCAACCCGACCATGCCCTACACCGTCAACACGCTGGACGAGCATGTCGACATGTTGATGGTCTGCCACCACCTCGACCCGTCGATTGCCGAAGACTTGGCGTTTGCAGAAAGTCGCATCCGCAAAGAAACCATCGCCGCCGAAGACATCTTGCATGACCTCGGGGCCATCAGCATGATGAGCAGCGACAGCCAAGCCATGGGCCGCGTCGGTGAGGTCATCATCCGCACTTGGCAGAACGCACACAAGATGAAGCAGCAGCGCGGCTGGTTGGCGAATCCGCTGGCCACGGGCAAAGGCGAGGCCGAAGAAAATTCGCGCAACGACAACTTCCGCGCCAAACGCTACATCAGCAAATACACCATCAACCCGGCGATTGCCCACGGCATCTCGCACGAGGTCGGCTCCATCGAGCTCGGCAAATGGGCTGACTTGGTGGTCTGGCGACCGGCTTTTTTCGGCATCAAGCCCTCCATCATTTTGAAAGGCGGCTTCATCGCCATGGCCGCTATGGGCGACCCTAATGCCTCCATTCCGACGCCGCAGCCTGTGCACTACCGACCCATGTTTGGCGCTTTTGGCGGCGCTGTCGCCAAGGGTTCTTTGACCTTTGTCTCGCAGGCGGCGCAAGCGGCCGGTGTGAAAGAACGCTTCGGTCTGGCCAAGACCTTGAGTGCCGTGAAAAACATCCGCAGCGTGCGCAAGCAGCACATGGTCCACAACAACTACCTGCCGAGCATGGAGATTGACCCGCAAACTTACTTGGTGCGCGCCGACGGCCAACTGCTCACCTGCGAACCCGCGACCAGCTTGCCCATGACGCAGCGCTACTTTTTGTTTTAATGAGTCCCATGCTTCAAGTCTCCAAAATCATCGCGCAGGGCCAAGGCCTTGCACCCGTCTTACTCAAACGCGCCGCCACAGTCGAACTCGACTGGGACGTGCGCCAGAAAAGCCGCTTCGACACCACCGATTCACTCGGCCGGCATCTTGGCGTGTTTTTACCGCGCGGCACACTGGTGCGTGGCGGCGACGTATTGGTGGCCGAAGACGGCTCAATGGTCAAGGTGCTGGCCGCCCCGCAAACAGTGCTGCGCATCACCGCCTGCACCACGCACGGATCACCTTTTGACCTGACACGCGCGGCCTACCACCTCGGCAATCGCCATGTGCCGATTGAACTCAAACCCGACCACCTGAAGATCGAACCCGACCATGTGCTGGCCGACCTGCTGCGGGCCATGCACCTCATCGTCAACGAGGTTGATGAAGCATTTGAGCCAGAAGGCGGCGCCTACAGTGCGGCCACGCATGCGCACAGCCATGCCATGACGCCAGTGCAAGCGCCAGCACCTGCGGCGCATGTGCACGTCCCTGACTGCCAGCACGACCATGGTCATTCACATTCTCATGAACACGTTGCACCCGTTGCGGCCAGCGCCGTGCCGATCCAGTTTCATGCGCAGCGTCCGCCTAAGTCGCCTGCGGCCTGAGCCGCGCAAACATGTCCAGCGAGTCCAGTGAGCACGGCCAGGCCCTCTCAGCGGCCAGCCTGATCCAGCTCATCTGGCTGGCATCGCCGGCGCTGCCCGTGGGTGGTTTTTCTTATTCAGAAGGGCTAGAAGCCGCCGTCGAGTGGGGCCACATCAGCTCCGAAGCCAGTGCGTCCGATTGGCTCAGTGCGCAGTTGCAACTGAGCTTGGCGCGGGGTGACTTGCCTGTCATTGCCGGTGCCACAGCCGCTTGGCGCAGCGGCGACTTCACACGGGTGCGCGCGCTCAACGATTGGATTTTGCAAACCCGCGAAACCAGCGAGCTGCGCTTGCAAACCGAGCAAATGGGCAAGTCGCTGCTGGAATGGCTGCGCAACCACGACGGCGTCAACGCCGAGCACATTGCGGTCTGCGCGGCACTGCCGCCCACCTACCCTGTTGCCTTTGCGCTGGCCGCCTCGCCCACGGCAGCGAGTCTGCGCGACTGCCTACTGGCCTTCGCCTTTGGCTGGGCAGAAAACATGATGCAAGCGGCGCTCAAATCAGTCCCACTCGGGCAAAGCGCGGGGCAGCGATTGCTGGCCCGTTTGAGTCGAGAAATTCCCACCGCCGTTGAGGCAGCACTGGTCATGCCCGATGCAGACCGACAAGCGTTTTCGCCCATGCTGGCAATTTTGTCGGCACGCCATGAAACCCAATATTCGCGGCTCTTTCGCTCCTAGATTTCCTGATCTCCACTGTCCGTTTTAAGTACATCATGACTCTGCACCACATTCCGAATCGCACCAAAAAACTGCCCCCTTTGCGCGTCGGTATCGGTGGACCTGTCGGCTCCGGTAAAACCACTTTATTAGAGATGCTGTGCAAGGCGATGAAAGAAAAATACGACCTGGTCGCCATCACCAACGACATCTACACCAAAGAAGACCAGCGCCTGCTGACCGTCAGCGGTGCGCTGGACGCGGAACGCATCATGGGCGTCGAAACCGGTGGTTGCCCGCACACCGCCATACGCGAAGACGCGTCTATCAACCTCGAAGCGATTGACCGCATGCTGGTGGATTTTCCGAACGCCGACGTGGTGTTTATCGAATCCGGTGGCGACAACCTGGCCGCCACCTTCAGCCCCGAACTCAGCGACTTGACCATCTACGTGATCGACGTGGCCGCCGGTGAAAAAATCCCCCGCAAAGGTGGCCCCGGCATCACCAAGAGCGACCTCTTCGTCATCAACAAGACCGATCTCGCGCCCTACGTAGGCGCTGACTTGGGCATCATGGAAGCCGACACCATACGCATGCGCACCAACGCCAAAGGTCTCAAGCCTTTCGTCATGACCAACCTTAAAACCCTGACCGGACTGTCACACATTGTCGAGTTCATTGAGACCCGGGGCATGCTTACAAAAGTTGAGCGTCGTTAACAAGCGCTCACAATCTAAGCGCCAAAATAAACGCCTAAAAGGCAAATTCTCGGCCATGATTCGCCGATGGATCAACGTGCACTCGCCCCGACTCGGGAGCGCTCAAGCATCACGCTTGACGACGTCCCCTCTACCCTGCTGATACCTTTGGCTGCCCGGGCATTTGGCGACGCCATGTTTCCCACATTCGCCGTAGACGACGCCTATGCCGCACCCGCGTTGCGAAAAATGAATGTCGATGTCGGCCCTTATCTACGCGACAAACCCAGCGTCTTCGGCGTACTTTCGCGCACGCAAGTGTTTAGGCAATTGGCGCGTGATTTTTTTGACCGCTACCCGCACGCCATCGGCGTCAACCTGGGCTGCGGGATGACCCACTATTTTCAATGGCTTGACAACCACGCCAACCATTGGCTGGACGCCGATGTAGCGCAAGTGATTCAGCTGCGAAAACGACTGCTGCCAGCGGCCAATAAACGACGACTGAACGCTGTGGTCGACTTGAGGATGCCGGGCTGGTGGCAGCGCCTAGGTTTGCCTGATCGCAACAGCGATGTGCCGGTGCTGGTGATCTGCGAAGGCGTGCTCATGTACCTAGAGGCGCATGAGGTTGAACACGTGCTGCGGGAGTTTGGCCAAAACGCACCGGCCGGCTCAGAAATGTTGTTAGACACCCTCAGCTGGCTGGCCATTGGTTGCGCAGCCATGCACCAGTCGGTCTGCCACACCCACGCCGAATTCAAATGGGGCTCCAAACACATACGCGACTTCACGGCACCTCATCCACGGTTGTCACTCCGATCAGAGCATTCTGTCATGCAGGCTTATGACGGCAGCATGGCATTGGCCTGCGCCAGCTTCAGGGCACTGTGGGGCGTGCCGCTCTACGGCATCATGCGGCTCAGCGTGGCGGGCTGATCGCCGCAAAACTCAGGTTAAACTAGCTGGCTTGGAAGCGTGGCAGAGCGGTTGAATGCAGCAGTCTTGAAAACTGCCGAGGATGTGAGTCCTCCGTGAGTTCGAATCTCACCGCTTCCGCCAGAGATGTAAAACCCTTATAAGTCATTGATTTATAAGGGTTTTTTACTTTCAGGCTTTTCAGTTTTCACACCTGTATTTCACACCTTTAAAGAACTGCCACATCTGGGAGACTCCCTGATACGTGCTTGTTATTTAAATTGTTCATGCCTACAGTTGTTGAACTTGCGCTGAATCTGAACAGTACGTTCAACCCCAGTGATTCTCGAACCACATTCAAGATCGGTGCCACCGAGTCTGTTGCGTTTGTACTCATGCCCTTGCTCGTCGCTGCGCTGGAAGCCGAGG
>CANFZL010000069.1 GCA_947451205.1 Comamonadaceae bacterium | reverse complement strand
TTGGGCATGGGTATGCCGCGGCAGGAAGAAGTGGCCTGCGTTTTGCGAGATTCTTTGACCCAGCCATGCCTGATTGTGTGTGGCGGGGCGATCATCGACTTCTTGGGTGGTAAGACCCCACGTGCGCCGGTCTGGGTGCGCCGCCTCGGATTCGAGTGGTTGTATCGGCTTGCGCAAGAGCCGGCTCGCTTGTTTCGGCGCTACGTCGTGGGAAATCCTATTTTTCTGCTCCGCGCCTTGCGACTCAGATGGGCTCAACAGCGCTGACCGCTGCGGTGTTGTTGTCGATTGATCGGCTCTGGGCCGAGATGCCGAAATGGCGCTGGTGCAGGCGGGCCACTTCTGAGAAAAATCGTTGCAGTGAAAAATTTTGTACATAAAGTCGCCGGCCATTGTTTTCTAGAGTCTGTCGGAAAACGGGGTTTCTCAGCACGCGTTGCATGCCTGCTGCTAAGCCGCGTGGATCACCAGGCTGCACCAATACCGCGTCGAAGCCATCGGTGAGAACGCCGACGATTTCACCGACCGGACTACACACCACCGCGACACCATTGGCCAGCGCTTCCAGAATGACCAGCGGCAGCCCTTCGTCATAGGAGGGCAGCACCAGTACGTCAGCGGCAGCCATCAGGCGCGCAACCTCCGGATGGTCTACCCAACCTGAAAAATGCACCAAGCGCTTCAGTCCCAATGCGTTGGCTCGTGCCTGATAGCTCTGCACATCACCGCCACCGGCTATCTGCACTTCCACTTGCCGTCTGTCGAAGCCGGGCAGGGCGAGTGCCGCCAGCAGGTCAGAGACCCCTTTTCTTTCGGACAGATTGCCGACGAACAAGACGCGTTGTACGTCATCAGGATCTGTCCGCCGTCTGGTTTCAGTGGGCTCCGGCACACCATTGTTGATGATCTCCACGCGCTGCGCCGGCACGCCGAGTTGCTCAATGACAAACTGCCGGCTGACCTGTCCCAGCACTACACAGCTTTGCGGCAGAGAGAAAACCCAGCGCGTCAACGCCTGCAACGGCCAGGGCAGGGCAGGGTAGAAATGATGCAATTGGGCCGCGTGCAAATGCAGCACGACCGGAATACCCAGCGCCCGACTGGCGACGACCACAACCCCTTTGCGGAATAAGCTGAGCCGCTCTGCCACGTTCACGTGCACGCCTGCCAGCTCGCCTCTCAGTCGGTACAACAGCAGCTTGCCCAGCGCCTGCGTCAGCACCCACAGCGAGGACAGCGCACTGCCTTCACCACGGGTGTCCAACAGGCGTAATTCAGCCACTTCGGTGTTTGGCGACAAGGGGCCAGACTGCGATTGCACCAAGTAGTCAGCGACCTTGAACATACCGCCGCCTTTGGGTGTGGAGGGGCCGGCGATGAAGATGATGCGTCGTTGATGTTGGGGCGTCGCAGGGTGCGGTAAGGCGTCAGTGGACATGTCAGCTTTCTGGTCAGGTTGTCGATGTTGTCGTTAATGTGGTGGCTGGCCGTGGGCGTATGGGCCTCGCATCCTGCAACAGGCGGCTGTCGGCGATGGGTTGTGAAAAGCGGGGTTTTTTCAGCAAGCCGCGTACCATGCCGGCCGCATTGAAGCACCATGCAATCACTGCATAAAGTCCGCGTTCCAGCGAGCGCTTGCGCCAGGTCATCAGTGCCAGCGGTGCCAGCAGCAGGGTGGTCACAGCGAAGATGCGAGAAGTGGCGGATGCCGGCAACCACAGCAGCGCCAACAAGACCGCCCACCACATCAACACCGCGGTGTAGAGGCGGAGTTCTCTGATTTCTTGAAAAGCCAATAGCAACCGTTGCCGGGGCCCGCTTGCACTGGCTCGTAGCAACTCGCCGAGTCCACAGAGGTAACGGCTGCGCCAACGCCTGAATAGCAACTGGTAAGGCGGGGTGTCGTGGCCGTAGTGGCTGACCGCATCAATCGGCAAGCGCCAAAGGCCCCAGCCCCGTGTGCGCAGGCGCGCTGCTAAATCAAACTCTTCATAGCTGTGCAGATTACGGTCAGAGAAATAGCCGACGGTCTCAATGGCACTGTGCCGGTACAGACCACCGCAGTCGAGTCGACCCGCCGCGCCGGACTTCACTTGCGTCCATTGTTCATGGCGTCTCTGGTATTCAAGGCCGTCGAGGTTCATCTCTAACACACGACCACCGACACCAGCGATGTCTGGGTGGTTGCGCATGAACGACAAGGCTTGTTCTAAAAAACCGTCAACGAGCTGCATGTCGCCGTCAACCAAGTACAGAAATTCGCCGCGTGCCGACTGGTAACCCAGTTGCGGGCCGACGCCACAACAACGCTCGTCAGCATGCACCAGCTGAACGACACGGACTGGGTAGTCGCGAGCGATGTCGACGGTTCGGTCTGTCGAGCACGAATCGGCCAGAATCACTTCTCCGCCGACGACTTGGACCGCACGCAGCGCACTTTCAAGCGTTGCGGCAATGCATTCTTCCTCGTTCAGCGCCTTGATGATGATGGATACATGACAAGGATTGTCTGCAAGGGGGTCGTGTCTCATGGCTTCATCTGGTCTCGTTGATAGGGGTGACGTGTCTGCTTCGTTGGATGCGCCAGACTTGCCAACGGCTGACCAAGTGGTCCGGAAAAAAAAGTGTCATGGCCAGCGTCAGCCACCAGCGCAGTCCGCGCGCTGCATGGCGACCGCGTATCAGCCAGCGCAGGCCGAGCTTGCGATTGCCTGCGGTGACTGCCATCCGTGCCAGAGTGACCTCATGTTGGGCCACCATCCACAGGGCCGAACGTCGCTGAGCCGGTGTCATTTGACCGGACAGAGCGCGGATCTGGATACGCTCAAAAAATGGAGGGACGGTCGATATTTTGTGCTGCGTGCTGAGGCTTCCCGAGACCGCTTCACGGTAGGCTGCCAGCGGCACATGAACCAGTGCGATGGGTGTTTTTTCGCTCAGACGAAACCACAAATCAAGGTCTTCGCCGACCGACTCACCCAAGGGAAAACACGGCTGCATCGATTGCAGCAAGTCGCGCCGCACGGCCATCGCGCTGCTGCACAGCGAAGGGCCATGCATCCATCGCGCTGGCAGGTCAGTGATGCGCTCGATGTCGGGTTGAGCGGTCGTTATTGACCAGCTGGGAGGCCATGTCCCATCGGTGTGTGGAAAACGCAAAAAATCAGTGGCCACTGATTTCGCGTCTGGACAGGCTCTTTGAGCCAACACCAGCGCGGCCAAAAATCCAGGGTGCAGCCAATCATCGGCATCTAAAAAAGCCACCCAATCTCCGCGTGCCTCTGCAACGCCTCGGTTGCGTGCGGCTGAAACCCCAGCATTGACTTGGTGGATGAGTCGTATCCGCTCATTCGAACAATCTTCCACAATTTGGTCGCCAGCATCGGTGGATCCATCATCAATCACCAAAATTTCAAAATCGGTGAAGGACTGCGCCAATACCGATGCAATGGTGTTTCGGATGTAGGGCGCTTTGTTGTAAAGCGGTATCAGGACTGTGAATTTCATGGGCGGAACTGTGTGGTTGCCAAGGCGCCACGGTGCGGTCTGTTCAAGGGTGTAGAGGGCTTGGGCGCTGTCATGGCCCTGTTTGATGCGACCTTGTCGTGCGCAGCAATGGGTCTCGCGGCACGCGCTTCTTTGCTTGCCGCCGCTAGCACCAGCAGCAGCAGCACAGGAATAAACATTTCTGTTGAATAACCGAACATCAGCAGCGGGACCTCGCTGATGGAGCGCAACACCAGTGCCAAAAAAAGTGCCAAAGACAAGCCCTGCGTCGCGCGTGTGAAGCGCAGCGACAAAATGAGCAAGAGGATCGAATAAAGCACCAAACCGATCCCCCCCACCGTACCGGCTCGGGACAGCGTGTCCATGAATTGGTTGTGTGCATGCGTGGCGTTTGACATGCCGATACTGGCCCGAAAGGCCTCATCCCAAATGCCCGGACCATAACCAAACACTGGGTTGCGTTGCCATTCGTCGAGGGCAATCGCCCAAATGCGGTCGCGTCCGGTAAGGGACGTCAGCTGCGCACCCTCCGGTGTATTGACAAAGGCGTCGATGCGTTCGCCCAAGTCACCGAACATCAGCACGGCAGCCAGCGTGAGCACGCTGAGCATGAAGCCAAGCAGTGTCGTCATGCCGACAGCAGGGCGCATGGGGTCGGACAGTCGATGCCACAACGCAGGGCCATGCTGAACGACCAGCAGCGTACCCACACAGATCAAGAAGGCCAGCCAAGCCGTTTTGGATTGGGCGACGAAAAGGCTCGTCAATCCGACTGTCCAAGCCAGCCTTTTCAGCCAGAGATGCTGGTAGGGGCGCGCCATCAAGCACAGTAAGCCCAACTGTGACAGCAAGCCCATGCCGACGGGGTGCGGCGAAAGCCCGGCCAAGCGCGGTAGACCGGGCAACAGGCCTTGCGAGTAAGAACGATCCAACACGGTATTTGGACTGATCGGCACCAAGAGTAAACCCAGCAGCATGAATATGAAAAGACCATCGCGTGCGGCCTTGAGTGCTTGATCCCGTTCCATAGCAGAGGCCAAAGTTGCCCCTACCCCGATCACCACTGGGTATACGTCATCATGCGACAGTTGTGGGTGAGCACTGAAAAGGGCTGGCGCTGCCACCGTGCAAGCCCAAAAGAGAAGAAAAGCGATGAGCAGCAGCCATGGCTGTGGCTTGGTGTGACGCTGCTGCCAGTGCGCGATGATGCGCTCGCCACAGACCGCCAGAATAAGCAGCGAAATAAGCGGTTGCAAGATCGTCATCAGCGGGTGATTGACGCTGGAAACAGTGTGCTCCTCCATCAGGAAGTTACTGGTCATGTCACGTCCTGACAGCAGACTACCGGCGGCCACAGCGAAAAGCATGGCGTAAAAAATACAGTGCATGAATCCCTGCTCGCGCCTCGAACTGACGTGAACGGTACCCGCCATGCTGATCGCTGCGATCAGCGCCGCCAACATGGCGCCGCCGACCAGAACCAGAGTGCTCAGTGTGTTGTGCATGGTGATGAGGCCGGGTTTTAAATTTTCTGCTCACCGATGACATCGGTGCGTGGCGGCAAGTCGTGACGGCTGAGAAATGGGCTGAATTGCGGGAAAAATCGAAGCACCATGTCGATCGTGGCTGCGCCCAGCAGCTGAGGTTTCAGCATGATTGGAATGGTGACAGCGCACAGGCTCAGCAGTCCGCTGACCAGCAGTGACAGCCACGCACTGTCAAAACCAATCGTGGCGTGATGACCTGCCCAAACGCCTAGGCTGCAGAGCCCACTGATCAGCAATCCTCGGCAGGTATGCGTCAGCAAACTAGACCAACGTAGCGCCAGTACCCGCATAGCAGCCAGACTCATCACCAAGGCCCGTAATACCAGCAATCCCGCAGCAACTCCGGCCGCACTGCGCAACCCTTGGCCCGCGAAGGCATAAAAACCGGCAGCGCCGAGTAGCACCAGTGGCACTTGAAGCGAAAACTCTAAGTGCTGGCGGCCGGAATTCCAAAGCACGGGTGTCGACAAACCCCACACCACATAAGCCGGCATGCAGACAAATAATATTTGCAGCACCCAACTGGCGCCGTGCCATGCCGTGCCGTACAACAAGCGCACCAGATCATCGGAAATCAAGGCCAGAAAAACAAATGCCGGTAAGACCAGCACAAGAACTGTCGCCAACATGGTCTGGTAAATACGCCCCATGCGGGGTAGCTGATTTTGAAGTTGTGCACCCGCCGCTAAAAATGCGGGTTGTAGTGCGCCAAGCAACAGCGAGTTGGGCAAAGTAGCCATGTTGTAAGCGACGTTATAAAGGCCCAGCGCTTGGGTGTTCAGCAGGCGGCCAATCAAAACACGGTCCATGTTGTTAAGCAGCCAATTAACGATGTTGGTGAGGAACACTGTGCGCCCCGTGCGAATGGCCGTGGCTGCACCCGCACACCAAAACAGGGGCCGTAATGGGTGTGGTTTTAACGCGTAGCTAGCAATGAGCACGACACTGGCCTGCACCAGCCACGCAGCCACTAAAGATGCCTCACCTCCGCCCAGTAAGGCAGTCGGAACGCCGACCAGCAGGTAGCCAGCGCCGTAGCTACCGACTTGAATCAATCCTAGGGCCCGAAAGTTGAGGTCACGTTGCAACAGGTAAGTTGAAGGCCCTGCAGCGGCAGTCAGCGCACAAGCCAAAGACAGCCATTGAATAACGATTTGCGCCCTTGGCTCCCTAAAGTACGCAGCCAGCCCTGGTGCTAGAAAACAAACACTGGCCATGGTCAGCAGGCCGAGGATGATTTGCCAAGTCAGGGCAAATCGAATGTCTTCATCCTGCACCGTGGCGCGTTGTAACAGGCTCCAGCTGAAACCGAAGCTGGTCACAAAACTGGCGAAGGTCAGCACCACCATGCCAATAGCGAAGATACCGAAAACTTCTGGCCCGAGGATCCGTGCCAGCATCACCTGAGCGAACAGCTGAAGAATAAAGCGGGAGAGCGTTGAGGCAGTTCCCCACTTCACTGCCGCCACGCCAGAGTGGCCTAGTCCGCTCATACTCATAACTTTGGGGAGCGGGTGCGACGAAATGCAATCGTCGCCATCACGATCATGGTCATTAACAGCGAGCTGAAAGTATTCAGGTGGCCTTCGTCTTCCAGTTCGGACTTGACTTCCGTTGGGCTCACCGATACTGATGTATTTGAGGTGACGGCGGGGCTAGATAGGGTGCTCTTGACTTTATTCAGATCGACACCTTGCGTCAGTTGACTTGCTCTAGCGGTGTGAGCAGTGTGTGCTGGCAAGACGGTTGTGGATACAGTGGCCAAGATGCCGGCAGTGACCACGTGAATCATTACCCGGCGCATGAGTGAGTGTCCTTTGATGAAATTGATGCCGCCCAAGAGTCAAGGACGTTTTTTAATTAGACAAGCGTCAATTTTCGATTTTCTTTGACCAAAAGCTGTCGGCGCAGGCCTCCTACCTGCGTGGGAACATGGATGCCAAAAAGAAAGCGCCTGCTACCGTATCGGTAGCAGGCGCTTTAGGCGCTGCGAGTGCTGAGCTGAATTACATCGTGTCGATGAAACTGCGCAGTTTGTCGCTGCGGCTCGGGTGCTTGAGCTTGCGCAAAGCCTTTGCTTCGATCTGACGAATCCGCTCGCGGGTGACGTCGAACTGCTTACCAACTTCTTCTAGCGTGTGGTCGGTTGACATTTCGATACCGAAGCGCATGCGCAGCACTTTGGCTTCTCGTGGCGTCAGGCTGTCGAGAATGTCTTTGACCACGTCGCGCAGACCTGCTTGCATCGCGGCCTCAAGGGGGGCGGTGTTGGCAGCGTCTTCGATGAAGTCACCCAGATGCGAATCGTCGTCGTCACCGATCGGCGTTTCCATGGAGATCGGCTCTTTGGCGATCTTCATGATCTTGCGGATTTTCTCTTCAGGAATCTCCATCTTCTCGGCCAACACGCTGGCGTCTGGCTCAAAGCCGAACTCTTGCAAGTGCTGGCGTGACAGACGGTTCATCTTGTTGATGGTTTCGATCATGTGCACCGGAATACGGATGGTGCGGGCTTGATCGGCGATCGAACGCGTGATGGCCTGGCGAATCCACCAAGTGGCGTAGGTCGAGAATTTATAGCCGCGACGGTATTCGAACTTGTCGACCGCTTTCATCAGGCCGATGTTGCCTTCTTGGATCAAGTCCAAGAACTGCAGACCCCGGTTGGTGTATTTTTTGGCGATCGAGATGACCAAGCGCAAGTTGGCCTCGATCATTTCTTTCTTGGCGTCACGCGAGTTGGTCTCGCCTTCGTTCATGCGCTTGTTGATGTCTTTGAGGTGCGTCAAAGGCACGACCACACGCGACTGCAGCTCGGCAAGGTTGGTTTGTAGTTCCTGGATTGGCGGGATATTACGGGCCATCACCACGGACCAAGGCTTGTTCGACGCAACTTGCTTTTCAACCCATTTCAGGTTGAGCAAGTTAGGCGGGAAATCTTTAACGAAGGTTTCTTGCGGCATGCCGCACTTGTCCACAATGATGCGGCGCAGTTCGCGTTCTTTTTTGCGAACGTCGAGCACTTGGCCGCGCAGCAGATCGCACAGTTTTTCAATCGACTTGGCCGTGAAACGAACCGTCATCAGCTCATCGCTGAGGGCTTTTTGCGACTTCAAGTAGGTCGGCGTGCCGTAGCCTTCTTTGTCGTAGGTCTTGTGAACCTTTTCAAAGTGTTGAGCAATTTTTTCGAAGCGGCTGAGGGCTTCTTTTTTGAGCTCTTCGAGTTTTTTGGTCAGCGCTTTGGAGCCGCCCTTGCCGTCGTCATCGTCTTCTTCATCGAATTCGTCGAAGTCTTCCTCGGCCACGTAATCGTCGGCTTCATTGGGGTTCGAAAAACCGTCGACAACGGTGGAAATGACGATCTTGCCTTCGCGAATTTCATCGGCCAAGCGCAAGATTTCAGCAATCGTGGCGGGGCTTTCCGAGATGGCTTCCATCATGCGCATGAGGCCACCCTCGATGCGCTTGGCAATCTCGATCTCGCCTTCGCGGGTCAGCAACTCGACCGTGCCCATTTCGCGCATGTACATGCGGACGGGGTCTGTGGTGCGGCCAAATTCGCTGTCGACGGTGGAGAGCGCGGCTTCAGCTTGCTCTTCAGCTTCTTCTTCGGTGGCGACGGTTGAGCCGGTGTTGTTCAGCAGCAGGGTTTCAGCGTCTGGCGCTTGCTCGAACACGGCAACGTCCATGTCGCTGAGCATGTTGACAACCACTTCCAGCGTTTCAGCATCGACCAGCTTGTCGGGAAGGTGATCGGAAATTTCGCCATGTGTCAGGTAACCGCGCGTCTTGCCGAGCTTGATGAGGATTTTCAGACGCTGGCGGCGCTTCAGCATGTCTTCTTCAGATAGAACAGCTTCGTCGAGTCCGAACTCTTTCATCAAGGCGCGTTCTTTGGACTTGCTGATTTTCATCCGCAGCGGCTTGACCTTTTCAGTCGTCTCGGGCACCGGTTCGCCGACCAAGTCGTCTTCTATGTCCGACATGTCTTCGTCGCCGTCACCTTTGAGGGAAGCCTTTGGCTTGCGACCGCGCTTGGCACCTGCGGCTGGCGAGTCGCCTTCAGCGGCTGGACTCTTGGGCGGACGACCTGGTTTTTTCTTGGCCGGTGCTTCTGCAACGGCAGCAACAGGCGCGGCCTTCAGTGCAGCTTCTTTGGCGGTCACTCTGACGGCGACGGGTTTGGCGGTAGGGCTGGTCTTGGACGGCACGGACGGTTCTTTCTTCAGGATCTTCTCGGATTTGACGGACGCTTTGCCCGCTAGGGCAGGTCGGTCAGTCGCTTTGTTGGATATGACGGCCTTTTTGGCGATTTCAACCTTGGCGCTGGGCTTGGTTGAACTCGCCGCTGCTTTAACCACTGCTTTCACCGCTGTTTTAACAACTGGTTTCTTGACAGCCGTTTGGGCGACAGGTTTGACGGGCTTCTTGGACTTTTGAACAGGCATGGCGAGCTCCAGGTGTCTTTAAAAACTTTTTCACAACAAAGCGCCTGATGACAGACTTTGCGCAAAGTTCCGCCACATCAGCAAAGATGCGTTGAAACTGAGCAGAAATCCATGCGGGCGCAAAAAATGCCCAAACCAGATGGCTGGGCATGGTGGCAAGTTGTTTGGGCGAACATTTGGGATGCAGTCCTTGCGGGAAAAATGGCTCTGTACCAAAGAGGTCCCGTTGTGCGGGGAGCCGGTGCCGGAGGTGCTGCTGTCGCGCTTGCCGTAGCGTAAGTGTTGGATTATACCCAGATGCTTATTTTTGAGGCACCTTCAAGGCCCTCGAAACCATGTCTTCAGCCGGGTTTTTGCAGGGCGGAGAGTTCGCGATAACGCGCCAAGGCCACTGGGTCGTTGCCGGCACGCAATGCCAAATCTTGCATTTCAGTTTGCCGCGCCAGCCGACTCAACTGGTCCAAAATGCTGCGCACCTCGCTCCAGTCGGACTCGATGCCTTCCGGGATTTGCGCCAGTTGCTTGAGCGCGTAATTCTCATGCGTATGCTCGCGCAGCCCCTCGCGCAGGGCTGCCCAAGGCTGCGGCCCGTGCTCGTGCAGCTGGCTTTCAAGCCAGACGAAGAGCGGGCCGTGCGGCGCGGGCAAGCCGGAGAGCAAAGCGTGCTCGTCGTGGTTGAGCTTGTCCCACGCTTGGGACTCGGTCAGCAAGGCGCGCAGTACGCGGTCTTCGCGGCTGGCCGACAAAATACGGCCGGCGATCCGGCGGGGGCGTGCGGCTGACGTCCGGTCGCCGTAGCTACTGTAGGCGCCTGATGCGCTGCCTTTTTTGCTGGGCAAGCGGCTGGAAAATTGGCCGTCAGAGGGTTTGAAAGTCGAGTTGCTGGGACTGCTGGAGTGGCTGGAGTCGCTGTAGCCGGAAGAGTTGTCATAAGCGTCCGGTTCGGCGCTGTTGTAGTCGGCATCGTCACCCGCTGGGCCATACGCATAGCTGTAGTCTGGTGCTTCGGGTTGCGGCAACCGGTCGGCTGACGCTGCATTTTTAGCGCCAACTTTGAAACTTTTACCGCTGGCGTTGGGGTTGCGAGGACCGCTTTTGTAGGGTGCAGCGGGTTGCCAGAGTTGCAGCAATTCACGGCTGTCGATTTGCACTTGGTCAGCGATCTCGGCCAGCAACTGGCGCTTCAGCGCGCCGTCGGGCAGCAAGCTCCACAACACGCGTGCATTGCTGGCCATGTGGGCGCGCCCTTCGGCGGTGCTCATGTCACAGGCGTCACTGGCGGCTTCGATCATGAAACGGCTGAGCGGCACGGCTTGCTTGACCATGGTCGCAAAGCCTTCTTGGCCGTGCTCACGGATGTAACTGTCAGGATCATGTTCGGCTGGCAAAAACAGGAACTTCACGCTGCGCACATCGCTGGCAAAAGGCAGCGCGGCCTCTAGCGCTTTGCGGGCTGCACGGCGCCCGGCGCTGTCGCCGTCAAAGCTAAAGACCACGGCGTCGGTGAAGCGAAACAACTTTTGGATGTGGTCTGCGGTGCAGGCTGTGCCCAGCGTGGCCACGGTGTTGGCGAAGCCGAGCTGCGCCAGTGCCACGACATCCATGTAGCCCTCGGTGACCAAGGCAAAGCCGTGTTCGCGCAAGGCGGTGCGGGCTTCAAACAGGCCGTAGAGCTCGCGCCCTTTGCTGAACACCGGCGTCTCCGGCGAGTTCAGGTATTTGGGTTTGTCGTCACCCAGCACGCGGCCGCCAAAGCCAA
>CANFZL010000068.1 GCA_947451205.1 Comamonadaceae bacterium | reverse complement strand
AGTGCCTTGTAGAACGCGACGTTAGAGCCACCCACCACGGCTGCATAGATACAGTCTGGCTTTTGCAACTTGATCTTGTTCATCAAAGAGCCAAAGTTGGTGCTGCCCAGTGGGTAGTACTCTTCGCCGACGATCTTGCCTTTTTGGAAGTTTTCGACGTGCTTGCGGGCGATTTTCATCGACGTGCGTGGCCAGATGTAGTCGGAGCCGATCAAGAAGAAGGTCTTGGCTTTCTTCTCTTTTTGGGCCCAGTCCAGGCTGAAGAGAATCTGCTGCGTGGCTTCTTGGCCGGTGTAAATCACGTTCTTGCTCTGCTCCAGGCCTTCGTAAAAGGTCGGGTAATACAACAAGCCGTTTTCTTTCTCAAACACGGGCAACACAGCTTTGCGTGAGGCAGACGTCCAGCAGCCGAAGACGGCAGCAACGTGGTCGTTGACCAGTAGCTTCTTGCTTTTCTCTGCAAAGGTCGGCCAGTCGGAGGCGCCATCTTCCTTGATGACCTTGATCTTGCGACCCAAGATGCCGCCCATGGCGTTGATCTGGTCAATCGCCAGTTGCTCGGCCTGGATCGAGCCGGTTTCAGAAATCGCCATCGTGCCGGTAGAAGAATGCAGCTGACCGACGATCACTTCGGTGTCAGTGACGGCCAGTTTGGTGGTGTTGATTTTGGCGGTTGGAAACGACTGTGCTTGCGCCCAGACTGGCAGGCCCGCCAGAGGGACGGCGGCAGCCATGCCTTGCATCAGGCGGCGGCGGTTGATAAGGGAAGGTTGATCGCGATCGTCATTGGACATGCTAGGGCTCCTGCGGTTGATGAAAATGAAAAGAATGAAAAACGCTTTTGGTGCCCTGATCATGTTCACAATGCTGCGTAGTCCCTATACGTCAATCAACGTAGTCAACTGCTTTGTCGTCGTGCACCAAATTCGGGCACACTTCTTGCGTTGCATATTTCCAACTATTTGTTGAATTTGCGGCCGCTGTGCGACCGTCAGTCGGAGAGCGTCCTTGACCATTGCCACACAAAAAATATTTCGCATACGCCGCGAATACAACGCCTGGGTCGCCGACGAATCGCTGGAGGATTACGCTTTGCGCTACACGCCACGCGGTTTTCGCAAGTGGTCGGAATGGCGCGTCGGCAACACCGCCTTTGGTGCGGTGTCCTTCCTCGCGCTGGAGGCCATTGGCGGCGCGATCGCGCTGAACTACGGCTTTACCAACGCGCTCTGGGCCATCATTTTGGTCGGGCTGGTCACCTTCCTGACGGGTCTTCCCATCAGCTATTACGCCGCCCGTTATGGCGTCGACATGGATTTGCTGACGCGAGGTGCTGGCTTCGGCTACTTAGGTTCGACCATCACGTCGTTGATCTACGCGAGCTTTACCTTCATTTTTTTCGCGCTCGAAGCGGCCATCATGGCGCTCGCGCTGCAGATGTATTTCGACATCCCGATCGCCTGGTGTTACGTGATCAGCGCCCTAGTGATCGTGCCCCTGGTGGTGCGCGGCATCACGCTGATCTCAAAGTTGCAAATGTGGACACAGCCACTCTGGGGGGTGTTACTGCTGCTGCCGTACCTGGCTGTACTCTGGAAAAATCCGCAGGCATTTTCAGATTTCACCGGACTGGTGGGTCACACATCTGGCAGCAGCGTGTTCGATCCGCTCATGTTCGGTGCGGCGACCACAGTGGCCTTTTCTCTGGTGGTGCAGATTGGCGAGCAAGTAGATTTTTTACGTTTTTTACCCGAAAAGACGAACGCCAATCGCAAGCGCTGGTGGGCAGCGGTGCTGATGGCCGGGCCCGGCTGGATTGTGCTGGGCATGCTGAAAATGTTGGGTGGTGCATTTTTGGCTTTTTTGGTCTTGCAGCATGGGGCTACGGCGTCTAAGGCCATGGAGCCGACGCAGATGTACCTGGCTGGTTTTGCCTATGTGTTCACCGACCCGGCTTGGGTGTTGGCGGCAACTGTGTTGTTCGTGGTCTTGTCCCAGCTGAAGATCAACCTCACCAACGCCTATGCTGGTTCTCTGGCGTGGTCTAACTTTTTTGCACGGCTGACACACAGCCACCCGGGCCGCGTGGTCTGGCTGGTGTTCAACGTGGCCATCGCTTTGCTGCTGATGTCACTGGGAGTTTTTTCCGCGCTTGAAAAAGTCTTGGGGCTGTACAGCAATGTGGCCATCGCCTGGGTCGGCGCCTTGGTGGCTGACCTGGTTATCAACAAACCGTTGGGCCTGAGTCCGCGCGGCATCGAGTTCAAGCGAGCGCATTTGTACGACATCAACCCAGTGGGTCTGGGCTCGATGCTGCTAGCTGCGACGCTGGCTGTGGTCGCTTACACCGGTGTCTTGGGGCCACTGGCGGCGGCTTTTTCGCCCTTCATTGCGCTCGCCACAGCCTTGGTGTTGTCGCCCTTGCTGGCCTGGCTCACGCAGGGGCGGTATTACATCGCCCGGCAACCCAAAACGATGGGCACACCCGGCCAAATGGTCAAGTGCCATGTGTGTGAAAACGCCTTCGAGGCAGAAGACATGGCGAGCTGCCCGGTGTACAGCGCGCCCATTTGCTCTTTGTGCTGCACCCTGGAGTCTCGCTGCCACGATCGTTGCAAAACCAATTCGCGTGCGGCCGAGCAGGCTGAACAGTTTCTACGCGCGCTGCTGCCCAGCGCTTTGTCAAGCCGAGTGAATTTTCGGGTCGGGCATTTCATCGTCGTTTCTTTGTCTCTGTGCGCAGTGCTGGCCACCGTGATGGGCATGATTTACACGCAGGAAACGGCTCAATTCTTGACCGGTGATCCCTCGGCTGTACTGCGCTCGGCCTTCGTCAAAATGTTCGCCATGCTGTTGCTGATCGTCGCGGTCTGCAGCTGGTGGGTGGTGCTGGGCAGCGAAAGCCGGCGCATGGCGCAAGATGACTCAAACCGGCAAAACCAGCTGCTGTCGCTCGAAATAGAGGCGCACCAGCGTACCGATGCAGCCCTGCAGTCGGCCAAAGAGTTGGCCGAGTCGGCGAACCAAGCCAAGACGCGCTATGTGACCGGCATGACGCATGAGCTGCGAACGCCGCTCAACAGCATCCTGGGCTACTCGCAAATCTTGCTGAAGAATGAAGCCTTGGTCAACATGCCGCGCGAAGCGGTGCAAACTATCCAGCGCAGTGGCGAGCACTTGCTGCAACTGGTGGACGGTCTGCTCGACTTGGCGCGCATCGAGGCCGGGCGTTTGCGTTTGGAGCCAACGCCTGTGCCGCTGCCGGATTTCTTGGCGGGGCTGGTCAGCATGGTGAGGCCGCAGGCCGAAGCCAAGGGTGTCGACTTCATCTATACCCACAGCGGCCGTATGCCGGCCTGGGTACAAGCCGACGCCAAACGGCTGCGCCAGATCATCATCAACCTGCTCAGCAACGCGGTGCGCTTCACGGACGCCGGCAGCGTGACGCTGCATGTCGACTGCCGACGCGAGGTCATTCGCTTTGACGTTGTGGACACCGGCATCGGCATTGCGCCGCAGGACCAGCAGCGCATCTTTCTGCCCTTTGAGCGCGGCGCTGCCGGGCGCCGGCGTGGCTACCCAGGCACTGGACTGGGCTTGACCATCACCGCCTTGCTGACCTCGTTGATGGGTGGCGACTTGTCTCTGCAGAGCGAGCCCGACAAGGGCAGTACCTTCGGCGTGCGCTTGTATCTGCGCCAGATTGATGACCCGGGACCGCTGGCCGACCCACCCAGCCAAATCGCCGGTTTCTTTGGCAAGCGCCGAACGCTGCTGGTGGTCGATGACCAGCCGGTGCAGCGCCAGATGCTGGCGGGCATGCTGACGCCGCTGGGTTTTGAGATTCATGAGGCGGCCAGCGGCTTTGAGTGCTTGGAGAGGCTGAAAGACGAGGTGCCCGACGCCATCCTGCTCGACATCAGCATGGACGATATGGATGGTTGGGAAACGGCCATGCAGATCCGCAGTCGGGGCTATGACAGCATTCCCATCATCATGGTGTCGGCCAATGTGTTCGAGAATCAAATCTCGCGGCTCAAGGCCGCAGGTTGTCAGGCCTTCGTGGCCAAGCCCGTGCTGGAGTCTGAACTGATGGACGCCTTGCAGCGCCACTTGGGCTTGGAGTGGGTGACGACATCGATGTCATCTGCGCCCCTGCCGCCCAGCCCGACCGAAGCGCTGGTGACGATTGTTCCGCTTGGCGATGACGCCCGCGCTGAATTGATACGGCTGGTCAGGATGGGCCATGTGCATGGCCTGCACCGCTTGCTAGACCGGTTCGTGGCCGAAGATCCCGCGTTGGCTGCGACTTGCGACCAGCTGCGTGCTTTTGTCAACAGCTGCGAACTCGAGTCACTGCTGGGCTTCTTGACGGAGGACGTTGATGTCAGCGAATCTTGACGCACAACGCCCGGTCGTGCTGGTGGTTGACGATGCTCCGAGTAGCCTCGGCATGTTGTGTGACTCGCTGGAAGGTGAAGGTTACACCGTGTTGGTGGCGCGGGATGGGGCCGCAGCCCTGCAGCTGTTGGAGCTGGTGGTGCCCGACGCCATCCTGCTCGATGCCGTGATGCCCGGACTGTCGGGTTTTGACACTTGCCGGCAGATCAAGGCCAATTCGGCATTGGCACATATCCCGGTGATCTTCATGACGGGGCTGTCGGAAACCCCGCATGTGCTGGAAGGCTTTGCTTGCGGCGGTGTCGACTATGTGGTCAAGCCCTTGCGTGTGCAGGAAGTGGTGGTGCGGCTGCATACCCACACGCGCAATGCCCGCATGACCCGGCTGGCGCGCGAGGCAGTTGACGTGGCTGGTTTCGGTGTGCTCTTGGTCGATGCGCGCGGCCGTGTGGCGTGGCGCTCGCCGCAGGCTGCGCTCTGGCTGAAAACCATCGACGAAGACGCGGTCCAAGGGCATTTGCCACAAGCCATCGACGCTGCTTTGCTGGACGACAGCGCGCCGGTATTGCTCCGCACCGGCGGTATGGCCTTGTCGGTACGCAATATGGGCCGTGTCGGTATCGGTGAAACCATGCTCTTGCTGGAGGAGCGTGGTGCCAATCCCGCCGCCCCTTCACGGCTGGCCAACGCTGCGCTGACGCCGCGCGAAACCGAAGTG
Source organism: Comamonadaceae bacterium (assembly GCA_947451205.1). Lineage (GTDB taxonomy): Bacteria > Pseudomonadota > Gammaproteobacteria > Burkholderiales > Burkholderiaceae_C > Polaromonas. The sequence goes on along the minus strand of CANFZL010000068.1, from coordinate 6,540 downwards.
CTGTCTTGGCTGGCCAAGGGCAAAACCAACCGTGACATTGGCGACATTCTCGGCATGAGCCACCGCACGGTGAACAAACATTTAGAGCATATTTTTGAAAAATTGGGTGTCGAGACGCGCGCCGCAGCAGCGGCACTGGCCACTGGGCACATGATGTGATGGCGGCGCCACGCCAGCGCCATGTCGTGCTTGCCTACAATCAGGAAAAATTCAAGGAACCTTCCGAATGAGCATCAAGAGCGACAAATGGATACGCCGTATGGCCGAATCAACCGGCATGATCGAGCCCTTCGAGCCCGGTCAAATTCGGCAGGCAGCCGACGGCCAGAAGATCATCAGCTACGGCACCAGCAGCTACGGCTACGACATTCGTTGTGCGCCCGAGTTCAAGGTGTTCACCAACATCCACAGCACCGTGGTCGACCCAAAAAACTTCGATGAAAAAAGTTTTGTCGATTTTCATGGCGACAGTTGCATCATCCCTCCCAACAGCTTTGCCTTGGCGCGCACGTTGGAGTATTTCCGTATCCCGCGCAACGTGCTGACCATTTGCCTCGGCAAAAGCACTTATGCACGCTGCGGCATCATCGTCAACGTGACGCCTTTTGAGCCCGAGTGGGAAGGCTATGTGACGCTGGAATTCTCCAACACTACGCCGTTGCCAGCGCGCATTTATGCCGGTGAAGGCTGTGCGCAGGTCTTGTTCTTTGAGAGCGACCCGGACGACGTTTGCGAGGTCTCCTACAAAGATCGTGGCGGCAAGTACCAAGGCCAGACCGGTGTCACGCTGCCCAAAGCCTAAGCGTCCATTCCTACAGCACGGAGCGCTGGCGGCTGAAAGCGCCAGCCAAGCTGCCGTCTAATATAGATAAATGCTGTTTTCGTCTACTGTCGCAGCGACGGCACCTGCTCGACAGCTTCATTATTGGCCCTGCAAATTGCTGCATGCCTTCACGCTTGAGATGGCGGCGCGTGGTATCTGTGTGAATGAAGCCATGATGCTGGGTGACGCCGACTATGCCCACCAAAAATTGTCACAAGCCAGCGCGCTGCAAGACTCGACTGTCGATCAGTTAGTCCTCAGTATGTTGGATTATTTCGATTGACATCGCCAAGCCGGTTAGCATTCGTCAATGACGAGTAACCCGTAATTCGAAATTATGAAATTAAGTCGGCTGTTTCAGCCTCGAAACCCGCTTTTCTGGATCATGTTGGCCTTGAATGGGCTGTCGACGGCGCTCGCTTGGTTGGTGCATAACCGGCCATTGAACACCTTCGGCATGTTGCTGATTGGTGGTTTTGCGCTGATCAACGCTGTGCTGGGCACCTGGTTTGCTTGGCGACTGGTGAAAGATGTACCGCATGTGCTGGTGGCCAAGACCGTGCCGGTGGCTGACGCCGACTAGCGTTATGTGCGGCCTACTTGCGGATCACCTCGCCGGTATCCGGCTTGAAGCGAACCACCTGAACGCGCCCATTGGCACCCGGGAATCCTTCAAAGACCGCTCGCACCAGATAAGGCACCACCGATGGCAACGGGTTTGGTCCACCTTCGTGCGTGGCGTTTGATTCAAAGACGGTGCGTGGTGAGTTGCTTGTCGGGCCTTGCGTGTCGAGCAAGCGCAGTCGCAAGCTGCTGATCTGAATTGTCTCCATCAATTGCTGGTTGCCAACATAACGCGGACCAAAAGGGTCGGGCATCCAGTAGCCTGGGTAAATCCTGCCGGCAGCATCTCGGAAACCCGGCCGGAAGACGTACTGGTCTTGGTAGACAGGCCTTGAATAACTGCGATTTTCAAGTTGGCTGCTAACACTCATGTCGACCAATATGCGCGCTGGCTGGCCGCTGGCTGCTGGTTGAAGCCCTTGTTTAGCGAGCTCGACGGCCACAAGACTAGCGTAAGACGCCTGCTCCAGTTCTCGGGTGTGGTCGGTCGGCGCCAGAAAGCCAAAACTGCTGCCGACCGCATCTGCCGGCCATTGCTGAAAGCTGCTGACCCGGGCGGTGATGGGTGAGGCGCAACCGCTCAGCAGCGCGACCAAGACCAGCGCTCCACCGATCAGCCGGGCGCTGCTGAAGCGAAACAATGAATGAGTGTGCAGTGCAATAGTCATAATTCTTACGACATTCTGCACGCTCAGAAGGTTCCTGTCGCGCCAGCAAAATCAGGGCTTCTGGCCGGCCACAGGGCATGGCGCGCCAGAATGAGACAATAGGGTCAAATATGACGTCATCTTTTTCTACTCTCAATCTGGCTGAACCACTGGCCCGTGCCGTGGCCGAAATGGGCTACGAGTCCATGACTCCGATCCAGGAGCAAGCCATTCCTGTTGTTTTGCAGGGCAAAGATGTCATGGGCGCGGCCCAGACCGGCACCGGCAAAACAGCTGCTTTTTCATTGCCGTTGCTGCAGCGCATGATGGCGCACGAAAACGCGTCGACCTCGCCCGCCCGGCATCCGGTGCGCGCGTTGGTGTTGTTGCCAACTCGTGAACTCGCCGACCAGGTGGCGCAGCAGGTCAAGCTCTACGCCAAGTACACCAACCTGCGCAGCGCTGTGGTGTTTGGCGGGATGGACATGAAGCCACAAACCGCCGAGCTCAAAAAAGGCGTTGAAGTGTTGGTGGCCACGCCCGGTCGCTTGTTGGACCACATCGAAGCCAAAAACGCCGTCCTGAACCAAGTCGAATACGTTGTGCTCGACGAGGCTGACCGCATGCTCGACATCGGCTTTCTGCCTGACCTGCAGCGCATCCTGAGCTACCTGCCGAAAAAACGCATCACCTTGTTGTTCTCGGCGACGTTCTCGCCTGAGATCAAGCGGCTGGCTTCCAGCTACTTGCAAGACCCGGTCACCATCGAAGTCGCCCGTTCGAACGCCACGGCGTCGACCGTCGAGCAGCATTTCTACAGCGTCGGCGCTGACGACAAGCGTCGCGCTTTGCACCAGATTCTGAAAGCACGCGGCATGAAGCAAGCCTTCGTGTTCGTCAACAGCAAGCTGGGTTGCGCACGCTTGGCCCGTTCCTTGGAGCGCGAAGGTCTGAAGACCACGGCCTTGCACGGCGACAAGAGCCAAGATGAGCGTTTGAAGGCGCTGGAAGCTTTCAAAAGTGGCGAAGTCGATTTGTTGGTGTGTACCGACGTGGCGGCCCGTGGTCTGGACATCAAAGACGTGCCGGCCGTGTTCAATTTCGACGTGCCTTTTAACGCGGAAGACTATGTGCATCGCATCGGCCGCACCGGCCGTGCTGGCGCTTCAGGTTTGGCCGTGAGCTTTGTGGCACCGAGCGACACACGCTTGGTGACTGACATTGAAAAGCTGATCAAGACCAAGATTGAGTTGGAGCCGATGGAGTTTGAAGAAGACCGGCCGCGCATCAGCGAGCAGGGTCGCATCAACGATGGTCGCCGCATGTACCGCGAGGCAGAAGGTTCTGACCAGCCGGATGAACCCGGTGTCAAGCAGCCCGTTTCGCGCGAACGCCGTGAAACACGCGAACCGCGTGAGCGCCGCGAGTACGCACCGCGCCCGTCGAACATAGCGCGCGATCCGTTTTTTGACAAGCCGTATGAGTCGACTTTGTCGGCTGAAGCTCAGCCAGCCTGGGAAGCAGCTGCCAAATCGGCGGGCCCGCGCGGCATGTCGGCCAACATCAAGCCGAAGAAAAAAATCGCAGCCTTGTTCAAGACCGCTGTCACAGAAAGCTAACTCAATCTTGCTGCAAAACCCGGCTCCTTGCGGTGCCGGGTTTTTTAATGCCTGCCGTGTTTTTGCATGGCTTCGCAGCCGACTGAAAAAAGCTCGAACGCGCCCGGTTCACTACCCGGCGCCTCACTCAGTTTCGCCGCCGTCAAGCAGTTGCCCCAAACACAACCGGTGTCCAACGCCAAGGTGTTTTGCCGCATGACAGGCTTGCCTTCAGGTGCGTCTAAGCCAACCGTTGACCAATGGCCGAAGGCGATCGGCGTGTCTGCCGTCAGCCGACCCGGCACATCGAACCAAGGCAGGTGGCCGAGCGGTGTGGCATCTGCTGAGCCTTTGGCGCTGAACTCCATCACGCCTTGCGGCGTGCAAAAGCGCAAGCGCGTGAGCGCGTTGACGATCACGCGCAGGCGGTCGTGGCCTGTCAGGCTGTCGTCCCAACTCTGCGGCGTGTTGCCGTACATGCTGCTCAAAAATTCAACAGCCTGAGCGCCTCGCAAGGCTTGCTCGACTTCTGCTGCCAAGGCCAGTGCGCGCGCTGTAGTCCATTGCGGGAGCACGCCTGCGTGCACCATCAGCCAGCCCTTGACGAGCAGAGCCATGTGCCTGTGGCGTACCCAGTCGAGTAAGGCCTCGCGGTCTGGCGCCTGCAAGATGCTGTCGAGTGTGTCGCCCTTGTGCTGCTTGCGCAGTCCATAGCCTACGGTGAGCAAATGCAGGTCATGGTTGCCAAGCAAACTTTGCGCTGAGTCACCGAGCCGCGCCACCGTTCGCAGCACGGCCAGTGAGTCCGGGCCGCGGTTGACGAGATCGCCCAGCAGGTAGAGGGTGTCGCGGCTGGTTGAGAAGTCGATGCGCTGCAAAAGACGCTGCAGCGGCTCGTGGCAGCCCTGAAGGTCGCCAATGAAGTAAAGTGCCATGTGTTTATTTTCGTCTGGATCCATGGATATTTTGCTGATTGCTCTGCTGACCCTGCTGAATGGGGTTTTTGCCATGTCGGAGCTGGCGCTGGCGTCGAGCCGGAAAGCGCGGCTGGTAGCGGCCGCTGAAGGGGGTGACAAAGGCTCGCAGGCGGCGTTGGGCCTGCTTGAGAATCCGACGCAATTTTTGTCTTCCGTGCAGGTGGGCATCACCTCGATCGGCATGGTCAACGGCATCATCGGCGAGGCGGCTTTCAGTGGCGGTCTGTCTGCATGGATTCAAACTTGGGGTGTGACAGAGGGCGCCTCCGACATTTCTGCGACCGCGATCGTCGTGGTCATCATCACCTACGTCACCATCGTTTTTGGCGAGCTGGTGCCCAAGCGGATCGGACAGCTTTACCCGGAAACTGTGGCGCGACTTGTTTCACGCCCGATGATGTGGGTGGCCAGCGCTGCTCGGCCATTTGTGCGTTTACTGTCATTCAGTACGCAAGCGGTTCTCAAGCTAATGCGAGTCGATAACTCAGCCAGTCGGGCCGTCACTGAGGAAGAGATCACCGCCAGCCTAGAGGAGGGCGTGAGTGCTGGGCTGATTGAGGAGCATGAACACCAGATGGTGCAAAACGTCTTTTTATTGGACGACCGTTTGCTGCCGTCGCTGATGTTGCCGCGCTCTGATATCGAATGGCTGGAGGCCAGCGACACGGTGGCACAGGCGCTTGCAAAAGCCAGCATCAGCGGTCACTCCTGGTATCCGGTTTGTCGCGGTGGCCTCGATGACGTGGTCGGGGTTGTCAAGGTTGCTGTCTTACTGGTAGTTCGAGATCTGACGCAGGGCGCATCAGCGCCTGTGGTTCCGGTTGAAGACCGTGTCGGAGCGTACGCGGTGCCGGCAGTTTTTGTGCCTGAGTCGCTCAGCGGCATGGAGTTGTTGGAGCAGTTCCGTGCGCGTTCGACGCGCATCTTACTGGTCGTCGACGAATACGGTGTTGTGCAGGGGCTGGTCACGCCGATGGATATGCTGGAGGCCATCACTGGCGAGTTGCCAGCAGGTGCTCAGCTTGACGCTTGGGCCACTCAGAGACCAGACGGTAGTTGGTTGCTGGATGGCGTGATGCCAGTGTCTGAGCTCAAGTCACGGCTGGACATCAAACAACTGCCGGAAGAAGAGCGTGGCCGCTACAACACCTTGGCCGGTTTGCTCCAAAGCGTCTCAGGCCGTTTGCCAGGCGTTGGCGAATGTGTCGATTGCGTCGGATGGCGCTTTGAAGTGCTGGACTTGGACGGCAAGCGCATTGATAAAGTGCTGGCGAGCCGGCGGGTGACGGAGACTAGAGGTGGCACCCTTTGCGTCTCCAATCAGGCGTAACAGCCGCAAGGCCTCAGGGCGTTGAGTTGCTCGGCTTGGTTGACGGGGTCACCGTGATGGTCACCTCATTGCCGCCGAAACTGGCTGATTGGATTTGAACTGTTGCGACTCGTTCCGCCTTGTTGAAGGTCAGAAAACTTAGCTTGGAGTAAGAGCTCGACGTCAAGACCCAGCCAGCGCTTGGCAGTCCATCTCGGTAATAGGTATAAACCGCTTGGGACTCGCCCGGAACACTCAAGCTAATTCGACCCATCCAGCGGTTGCCAGACCCCATCACCAAGGTCTCTTGCGGGCGTATTGTGGAGCCGGGTGGAATTGGCATATCACCCGCTAATTGAGAGGCCGATGGTTCGGGCGCGGAAGAACCGTCTTTGCTGGCTGGACGAATGTCTACGCTGCTACAGGCAAAAAGTGCACATGCCGTGCACAGCAAAGTCAGGTATTTCAGGATGTTCATGGTGGTGCCTGTCAAAGCTTCAGCGTCGCCGGGGCATCCGGCTGCACTTCTGGCTCCTCCTTCAGCGCGCGATTGTAGCCAGTT
>CANFZL010000067.1 GCA_947451205.1 Comamonadaceae bacterium | reverse complement strand
AGTTCTTGCGCGTAGTCGGTGATCTTCAGGTAGTAGCCCGGAATCTCACGTTTTTCAACCACAGCACCGGTGCGCCAGCCCTTGCCGTCGATCACTTGCTCATTGGCCAGCACGGTCATGTCGACCGGGTCCCAGTTGACGACTTGCGTCTTGCGGTAGGCAATGCCTTTGTCGAGCATCTTCAAAAACAGCCACTGGTTCCACTTGTAATACGTTGGGTCGCAAGTGGCGATTTCGCGACTCCAGTCGACCGCCAAGCCCATCGCCTGCATCTGCTTCTTCATGTAAGCGATGTTGTCGTAAGTCCACTGCGCGGGCGGCACGTTGTTTTTCAGCGCGGCGTTTTCAGCCGGCAAACCAAAGGCGTCCCAACCCATCGGCATCAGAACGTTGTAGCCCTTCATGCGCAGGTAGCGCGTGAGCATGTCGTTGATGGTGTAGTTGCGCACGTGGCCCATGTGCAGCTTGCCGCTGGGGTAGGGCAGCATGGAGCAAGCGTAGTACTTGCCCTTGGGTTTTTTGCCGGAGGTGTCTTCGGTGACGCGGTAGGCATCGACGGCCGTCCATTGGGCTTGCGCGTTGCGCTCGACGTCGAGGTGCTGGTATTTGTCTTGCATGAGAAGCCGGTAAATCAGAGGAAGCGAATGAGGCTGGTAAGGCGAGTGAAGCGAAAGTAGCGCTGATTTTAGGTCTTGCGCGGGCGGACGGTCCGCAGCGGTCAGCAGCGTTCAGGGGCTGGCTGCTTTGGCTGATGCTGCTGGGGCTGCGGGAGCGTCGGTCACAAAGCCGATGCGTGTGAGGCCAGCTTTTTGCGCTACGCCCAGCACTTCGATGACCTTGCCATAAGGCGCGTTTTCGTCGGCGCGGAGCTGCACTTCGGTGTCGGGTTGCAGGGCGGCGGTGCGCACCAGGGTTTGACTGAGTTCGGCGAGTGGCATGGCGCGGTTGTCTAGGTAGGCTTGGCCAGCGCGGTCGACCACCAGCGAGACGCTGGGGGTTGCGTCCGTCGTCGACGCCGCGTCTGACTTTGGCAGTTCCAGCTTGACCGACGAGGCCAGCAATGGCGCAGTCAGAATAAAAATCACCACCAACACCAGCATCACATCGACCAGCGGCGTGACGTTGATTGCGCTCATGGGCTCAGTGCCTGGGCTGCGCTCGAGTCTGCCAAACATCAGGCGGTTCCGCTGCCCATGCGGGCTTCGGGCGCTGTCAGCAGCAGTTCGCGCAGGTCGCGGGCGAAGCCTTCCAGATCGGCTTCGATGCGGTTGACGCTGCGGCCAAGGACGTTATAGGCCAACACAGCGGGAATGGCAACGGCCAAACCAGCGGCGGTCATGATCAGGGCTTCGCCGACCGGGCCGGAAATTCGGTCGATGGTGATTTGTCCGGCAGCGCTCATGCCGACCAGCGCATGGTAAATGCCCCAGACCGTGCCGAGCAAGCCGACAAAAGGCGCGGTGGCACCGACGGTTGCCAGCAGGACTTGGCCGAATTGAAGTTTGTGCAACACGCCGTGCAAAGCGTCTCGCAACAGGCGGGTGAGTTGCTGTCGGCGGTCGCCTTCTGAGGCCAGTGTGCCAGCGACTTCTGTTTGGGTGGCTGAAATCAAAGGCCATACCAAGGCGTCTCGGTCAAAGGCTTGGACCCGCTGATCGGCGTCGGCCAATGAGGCCGATTGCCAGAAGGCGGCGGTGCTGCGCTTGACGTCGCCGGCCGCACGTTGCAGCAGCCAGCTTTTCCAGAGAATCACGACCCAGCTGCTGATGGACATCAAGAGCAGCAGCGCGGCCACCAGCCGGCTGACGGCATCGCCCTGCAGCACCGTGTCCAGCGCTGTCATTTCAAATTCAACACATCAAACATGTCGAACAGGCCTTGCCGCTGGCCCGCCAAAAAGCGGGCGGCGCGCAAGCTGCCTTGCGCGTAAGTGGCCCGGCTCGAAGACTTGTGGGTGATCTCGATACGCTCGCCGGTGCCGGCAAACAGCACCGTGTGGTCGCCGACGATGTCGCCACCGCGGATGGTGGCGAAGCCGATGCTCGAGGGGTCGCGTTCACCGGTGACACCTTCACGGGCGTAGACGGCGCAGTCTTTCAAGTCGCGCCCGAGGGCGTCGGCAATGACCTCGCCCATCTTCAAGGCGGTGCCCGAAGGTGCATCCACTTTGTAACGGTGATGGGCTTCGATGATCTCGATGTCGTAGCCGGTGGAGAGTGCCTTGGCGGCCATCTCCAGCAATTTGAGGGTGACGTTCACGCCGACGCTCATGTTGGGCGCCATGACGATCGCGATGTCTTTGGCGATGTCCGCGATCTCGGCTTTTTGGGCCTCGCTGAAACCGGTGGTGCCAATCACTGCATTAACGCCGAGTTGGCGGCAAATCTGCAAGTGAGCCAACGTTCCTTCGGGGCGGGTGAAGTCGATCAGCACGTTGGCACCAGTCAAGCCCATGCGAAGGTCAGCGGAGATACGGATGCCAGTGTGCTGTCCGGCGAAAGTCGCGGCGTCGAGGCCGATGGCCGGACTGTCCGCACGGTCTAGCGCGCCAGAGAGTTGAAGATCATCCGCCGCACGGACGGCTTCGACCAGCATTTGACCCATGCGGCCAGTCGCGCCAGCAATCGCAATCTGCAGCGGCGCTGCACTCGTCAGGCCCGCGCTCACAGGCTTGGGCTTTCGAGTGGTGGGTAGCTGTTTGCTTGCGGCTGAGCGCGTGTGGCGTCATTTGCTGGCGATGACGCCGAGGCCGGGGCGGGCATTTTTTTTGCAGCCGCTTCAAGCTGGGCTGGGGTGGCTTCAAGTGGCGGCACCTTACCGAGTTTGCGGCGTTGGTCCATTTTGGCAATGAACTCGGTCTCGCTGGGCATGGCGTCACCGGCAAAGGTGTTGAGCAAGTCGCCTTTGAAGAACACCGAATAGTTGAATGATTGAGCCGCCACGCCTTGGCGCCGCATGGTGAATACATAGTCCCAGCGATCTGCGTGAAATACGCTGGCCAACAAAGGGGTTCCGAGCAAATTACGAACGTCGTTGCGGCTCATGCCTGCACGCAATTGAGCGACTTGCTCACTGGAAATAAAGTTGCCCTGAACCACGTCGGCGCGGTAGGGCGTGATCCAGCGGGTGGGACTGAAAATACTGGCGCTCGCAGTGGCCGGTGCGGTGCTGGAGCAAGCTGACAGCGCTGCGCACGCTGCGACGATCAGGCCAAGCAAGATGGGGGAGCGGTGATTTACAGGCATGACAATAGGTGTGACGATATGATGGATCATTGTAGCGGCTGGGTGCAGTTGGTCATAGGGCGCAACGCCCCGTTCATCCCCTGAGAAATCCCCGAGAAAATCTATGAACAACATTGATGAATTAAAGAGTACTGGTCTTAAGGCAACGCTGCCTAGGCTGAAAATTCTTGAGATTTTTCAGACTGGAAAACAGCGTCATATGACTGCCGAGGACGTCTTTCGCGTGCTTCTTGAAGACCGTTCCGACATCGGCCTAGCCACCGTTTACCGGGTGCTGACACAGTTTGAACAAGCCGGCTTGCTGAATCGCAGCAACTTTGAATCAGGCAAGGCGGTTTACGAGATCAATGAAGGGCAGCACCATGACCATTTGGTGTGTCTGGATTGCGGTAGGGTGGAAGAGTTTTACGACGCAGAGATTGAAAAAAGACAAAACGATGTAGCGCTGTCCAAGGGTTTCACGATCGCTGATCACTCACTGTCCATCTACGCCAGTTGCACCAAGACGGCGTGCCCGCATCGAACCGTGTCAATCCGTCATCACAGTCAATACCAATCCCGTTAGCAAGGCTTTCGCCTTTCAGTCGCCGCTTTCCATGGCTTTGCGATGTCGTTCGACAAAATCCTGATAGGTATTCACGCCCCGTAACTGCAGAATCGCGTTGCGCACTGCCGCTTCCACCAGCACCGCGATGTTTCGGCCGGCTTCGACCTGAATGATCACTTTTCGGACTGGAATGCCCAGCAGGTCCTGTGTTAGGGGCTCATAGGGAATGCGTTCGTATTCACGCTCCAGCGTCTCGCGGCGGACCAGGTGCACGATCAGCTTGAGTCGCAGCTTGCGACGGACGGCGGTCTCGCCAAAAATCGCCTTGATGTCGAGCAGGCCAATGCCGCGCACTTCGAGCAGGTTTTGCAAGAGCTCAGGGCAGCGGCCCTCGATCGTCGTCTGGTTGATGCGAAAAAGATCGACCGCGTCATCAGCGACCAAACCATGACCCCGCGAAATCAGTTCAAGGCCAAGTTCGCTCTTGCCCAGGCCTGATTCGCCCGTGATCATCACGCCCATGCCCAAAATGTCCATGAACACACCGTGCATCGAGGTCCGGTCAGCAAAGTGTTTGGACAGGTAGGCGCGCAGCACGTCAATCACGAAGGCGGCAGATTCCGATGTAGCAAACATCGGAAGTTGGCCGCGTTCACACATGGAAATCAAGGTGTCTGGCGCGGTCTGACCGTCTGCGACCACCATCACCGGCGGCTCCAGCGTAATGATGCGCGAGATGCGCCTCGCGCAGTCTTCCTTGTTGCCTTGGGTTAGGTAGGCGACTTCGCGCTCTCCGAGAATTTGCACCCGGTAAGGGTGGATGTAATTCAGGTAGCCAACCAAGTCGGCGCCAGACCGAGCGGCCCGCACAGCGACTTCATCAAAGCGTCGATCCGAGGCCCCCAACCCCGCGACCCACTGCCATTTAAGTGCGGCGCGATGATCCTCGAACAGGGCTTCAGCGCTGATAACAGATGGCTTCATGCAGGTATGCGGAAGGGCGTCAAGGGTTGGAGTGGGTTGAATGCCATGTAGAAACCATTTGGTGCAAGTCTGCGACCGAAGTGCTGAGCTTGAGTTGCTCACGCAACGCACTGTCGCTCAGCATCTCAGCAATTTCCGACAAAATTTCCAAGTGTTTCTGCTTCGCCGCTTCTGGGACCAGTAGGAAAATCAACAGCCGAACAGCTTGCTCATCGGGGGCGTCAAAACCAATTGGGGCCGCCAACTGAAAGACGGCCGCTAGCGGTGTCTTCAAACCTTTGATGCGTCCGTGCGGAATGGCCACGCCGTGGCCCAAGCCAGTGGAACCCAGCCGTTCCCTTGCAAATAGGCTGTCTGTGACCAGGGCGCGGTTCAGCCCGTGCAGGTTTTCAAAAAGCAGGCCAGCTTCTTCAAACGCGCGCTTCTTACTGGTGGCTTCAAGGCCGACCAAAATTTGTGCAGGGGGGAGTATTTGCGAAAGACGGTTCATAACGATCTTTAAGTCGCCGAATTATGCACTTGCTAAAGCCATCACGGGCGCGAGCACATAAAAAAGCCGCCAAATGGGTGTGGCGGCTTGATGGAACTTGACCGACTCAATCGGGCTGATGCGGCAAGAAAAATGCAGAACTTTAATCCTGATATTTGGCCGCCACGTGGTGGTGGTCTTGGGTTTTGTCCTTGTAGCGACCGACTTGACGGTCGAGCTTGTCAGTCAGCTCATCGACAGCGGCGTAGAGGTCTGAGTGGGAGCTTTCAGCAAACAAGTCGCGGCCTTTCACATGCACATTGCACTCAGCACGTTGTCTTAATTCCTTCTCTTTCATGTTGTCCACTGTCAAGAGGACTTTGATGTCGACCACTTGGTCAAAATGGCGGGCAATTCGATCGAGTTTCGAGGTGACGTATCCGCGCAGGGCAGGGGTAACTTCAAGGTGGTGGCCGCTGATCGTCAAGTTCATAAAAGACTCCTTTTCCATTTGGAAGGGGGTTTTAAAAGCACCAGCAGGACAAAGAAGCCTGATGGCATACGGAACTTTGCTTCCGGTTTCACTATGCGCCTGAAGCCCCTTAATTGCAATCTTGCGCTGCAACAAATCGAAGCTATTGTTGGGGTGTCGTTTGAATGAGTTGTCTGTGCAACTGCGGGTGCATTTTTTGTAACTCTTTCGAGTTCAATTGTTGGGGTTTGTGTGTTCTAAATAGTTGACTTGGAAGGTGCCGCAAAGTCACCTGAAGTTTTAACCAGCACAGCTTTAAGGATTTTTATAGCGACTCCAATGCCATAATGCCGGCCATGTTCAATGACGGAGAAATCCTTGGAAAGCAGTCCTAGTCGCTAGCTTTCAATCCCGCAGGGTAACGACTGCGCTGGGGTTGAAAGCGATGCACATCCACCACCCCCGCCCACTGCGGCCTTGACTTATCAAGTCCGTGCGTATTCGCCCTTGAATCCCTATGGGAGTCCGTCATGATCAATATTTTCACGCTCGTCAATGGGCGTCTTTTCCAAGAAGAAATCGAATCCTTGGAAGAGTTGTCCAAGTTCAGCCCGATCTGGGTCGATTTGGAGTCACCAACGGCTGAAGAGAAATACTGGATCAAGCAGTATTACGGTCAATCCATCCCAGACAACGTGATGGACGAGGACATTGAAGAGTCTGCCCGCTTTTACGAAGAAGCTAACGGCGAGTTGCACATTCGCTCAGACTTTTTGATTGCCGATGCGGATGAACCGCGCACAGTTCGGGTCGCGTTCATCTTGAACCTCGTCAATGACGATTTGAAAAACAAGGGCGTGCTGTTTTCCATCCACGATGAAGACGTGCCGGTGTTCAGGTTGCTGCGCATGCGGGCCCGCCGCTCGCTTGGCTTAATCGAGGACGCCAAAGAGGTTTTGCTTAAACTGTTTGACGCGGACGCGGAATACTCCGCTGATACGCTGGAGGATATTTACATTGACTTGGAAAAAGTCAGCACCAAGGTGCTGTCAGGCGACCTGACCGATGTGATGGCCGGCGAGGTGCTGGGCTCGATTGCTCGACATGAAGACTTGAGCGGCCGAATTCGCCGAAACATGATGGACACCCGGCGCGCGGTGAGCTTCATGATGCGCATCAAGATGCTCAACGCCGAGCAATTTGATGAGGCGCGGCAGATTTTGCGAGACATTGACTCGCTCGACTCGCACACCGCTTTTTTGTTCGACAAGATCAACTTTTTGATGGATGCTACGGTGGGTTTCATCAACATCAACCAGAACAAGATCATCAAGATATTCTCGGTGGCCAGTGTGGCGCTGCTGCCGCCGACCTTGATTGCCAGCTCGTACGGCATGAACTTCAAGTTCATGCCGGAGCTGGATTGGTCGTTGGGTTATCCGTATGCTCTGGCGCTGATGGTGGCCAGCGCCTTGGTGCCGATGTGGTATTTCCGTCAGCGCGGCTGGTTGAAGTAAACCGGCGACTCTTCGTTTTCGCTCAGCCCGTTTCCTGTAGCGATTGCATCAGTTCTTCCATGATGCGCTGCGCATAACGGCTGGCCACATTCGCCACAAATGTCGGGAAGTCGATGTGTGCCGTGTCATCGGCGCGATCCGAAATGGTTCGCATGGCGGCGAATGCCACGCCATAGTCGGCGCAGACTTGGGCCACGGCTGCACCTTCCATTTCGACCGCGAGAGCCGTGTGCCCGGCGTCAGACAAGGCCGATTGCAAACGGCTGGATTCTGCGGCGCTAGAGACAAAACGATCGCCGCTAGCGATCAGTCCACAGTGCACTTGCGCCCCCGTTAACAGCTGGGAAGCTGGATGGCTTGAGGTCGCCAGCGCACGGTCTGCCGCTTGCTTGAGCAAGGCAGTGAGTGCCGGGTCACAAGAAAAACACGAGCGGCCATAAAGCGGCACTTCGTAGCGCGGAAACAGCGGCGACGCATCGAGGTCGTGCTGGATGAAGTCGTGCGCCACCACCACGTCGCCGACTTTCACGCCTGGCGCCAAACCCCCAGCAACACCGGTGAAGACAATCCGGCTGGCGCCAAAATGCCCTATCAACACGGCTGCAGTCAAGGTCGCGGAGACCTTGCCAATGCGCGACAAACCCAACGCCACCGGCTGATGATGCAACTGACCGAGCCAAAAGTCACGACCAGCCACGGTCTGTTTTTTTGCGTCTTGAAGTTGTTCGAGCAAGCCCCGTTGTTCTTCTGGCAAGGCACTCAAAATAGCCGTCAGCGAAGGTCGGGAGTTCGGGGTCATTTTTTGTCGCGCAATTCGCGGCGCAGCACTTTTCCGACCGGGGTCTTCGGCAAGTCGGCCCTGAATTCAATCACCTTCGGCAGCTTGTAGCCGGCGAGGTTGGCTTTGCAGTAATCGCGCACTTGCGCTTCCGTCAGCTCCGGATTGCGTTTGACGATCACCAATTTGACGGCTTCGCTGGTTTTGTCGTCGGGCATGCCGACGCAAGCGCACTCAAGCACACCATGAAGCTGGCTCACCACGTCTTCAATCTCGTTCGGGTAGACGTTGAAACCGCTGACGAGAATCATGTCTTTTTTGCGGTCGATGATCTTGAAAAAACCATGCTCATCGACGACGCCGATGTCGCCGGATTTGAAGTAACCATCGGCCGTCATGACCTTGGCCGTTTCATCCGGGCGTTGCCAGTAGCCTGCCATGACTTGCGGGCCCTTGATGGCGATTTCGCCAGGCTCTCCGACTGGCACTTCGCGGCCTTCGTCGTCGATTAGCTTGAACCAGGTGCTGGGAATAGGCACGCCGATGGTGCCTGTGAAATGGAGACTGGTGGTCGGGTTGCAGCTGGCCGAGGGCGAGGTTTCCGACAGGCCATAGCCCTCACAAATCGGGCAACCGGTTTTCTCCAGCCACAGCTGGGCCACGGCACTCTGCACGGCCATGCCGCCGCCCAGGGACACTTTCAAATGTGTCCAATCCACCAAGTTGAAGTTTGGGTGATTGGCTAGCCCTTTGAACAAGGTGTTGACAGCTGGAAAAATATGAACCTGATGCTTGGACAACTCTTTGAGCACTGCTGGTAAATCGCGTGGATTTGGAATTAGGATGTTCTTGGCGCCGGTACGCATGCACAGCATCATGTTTACCGTGAAAGCAAAGATGTGATACAGCGGCAAGGCGCACACATAGACGGCTTGCGTGCTGGCTGGTAAGCTGGACATGGCCGGGGCATTCCAAGCTTCGGATTGCAACAGGTTGGCGATGACGTTTCGGTGCAGCAGCACAGCGCCCTTAGACACGCCGGTGGTGCCGCCGGTGTACTGCAGAACCGCAACGTCATCGGGTGTCAGGTCGGGTGCTATCAGCTTGACGCGTTGGCCTTGACCGATGGCGTCGTTGAAGCGCACTGCCGCCGGCAAGTTGAAAGTAGGTACGAGTTTTTTGACATGCCGAACCACCCAGTCAACGATCGCACCCTTTATCAATCCCAGCTGGTCGCCCATGGCACACAGCACCACATGCTTGACCGGTGTGTTGCCGATGCATTCTTCCAGCGTGCTAGCGAAATTCTCGATGATGATGATGGCCTTGGCGCCAGAGTCTTTGAGTTGGTATTCCAGTTCACGCGGCGTGTACAGCGGGTTGACGTTGACCACCACATAGCCGGCACGCAAGATCGCCGCCACGGCGACCGGGTATTGCGGGCAGTTGGGCATCATGATGGCGACGCGATCACCCTTGGACAGGCCCAAGCTTTGCAGGTAAGCCGCCAGAGCTTGCGACAGCTTGTCGGTTTGACTGAAGGTGACATCTCGGCCCATGAAGTTGTAGGCCACTCGGTCGGCATACTTGGCAAAGCTCTCTTCCATCAGCGACACCAAGGAGGTGTATTGCGCTTCGTCGATATCGGCGGGAACGCCTTCCGGATACGCCGAAAGCCAAGGCCGTTCGGTGTTGGATACTGTCATTTTTTCTCCTCCGTTGATCCTCAAAGTGCAGTGCCCCGAGTGTCGGGGTACGCCCTCTTCGGGGCTTTCTGCTGGTCGTCAAAACTGGCGGTCGTACCGCCCCATTGCCGTGTTCGATCGTCTTATTCGATCGCCTTACCCATGTCTTCAATGATCTTCTTGGCATCGCCAAAAACCATCATGGTCTTGTCCATGTAAAAGAGCTCGTTGTCGAGCCCGGCGTAACCGGCCGCCATCGAGCGCTTGTTGACGATCACCGTCTTGGCCTTGTACGCCTCGAGAATCGGCATGCCGTAAATGGCGCTGCCTTTGACGTGCGCAGCAGGGTTCACCACGTCGTTGGCGCCCAGAATGATGGCGACGTCCGCTTGGCCGAACTCGGCGTTGATATCTTCCATTTCGTGCACTTGGTCGTAGGGCACTTCGGCTTCAGCCAGCAACACGTTCATGTGACCCGGCATGCGGCCGGCCACCGGGTGAATCGCGTACTTGACGCTGATGCCGCGGTCGGTGAGTTTTTGCGCGAGTTCTTTGACCGAGTGCTGCGCGCGGGCCACCGCCAAGCCGTAGCCGGGCACGATGATGACGGATTCCGCATTGCCCAGAATGAAGGCCGCGTCATCGGCTGAGCCGGACTTGACGCTGCGCTGCTCGGTGGAACCGACGGCAGCAGTGCCAGCCTCGCCGCCAAAACCGCCCAAAATCACATTGAAGAACGAGCGGTTCATCGCCTTGCACATAATGTACGAGAGGATGGCGCCTGACGAACCGACCAGCGAGCCGGCGACGATCAACATGGCGTTGTTCAAGGAGAAACCAATGCCGGCTGCAGCCCAGCCCGAATAGCTGTTCAGCATCGAGACGACCACTGGCATGTCGGCGCCGCCAATCGGAATGATGATCAACACGCCCATCACGAAGGACAGCGCGAGCATGGCGAAAAATGCGCTCCAGCTGCCGGTGAAGGTGAAGACTAGACCGAGGCCCAAGGTCGCCAGACCGAGCACCAGATTTAATTTGTGCTGGCCTGCAAAGGTCACCGGTGCACCCTGAAACAAACGGAATTTGTATTTGCCGCTGAGCTTGCCAAACGCAATCACCGAGCCGCTGAAGGTGAGGGCGCCAATCGCGGCACCGAGGAACAGCTCCAGCCGGTTTCCGGCTGGGATGTTGGCGGTGCCCAAGCCTTTGGCGACGATGGCAAAGGCATCTGGTTCGGCCATCGCAGCCACCGCGATAAACACCGCCGCCAAACCGATCATGCTGTGCATGAAAGCCACCAGTTCGGGCATTTTGGTCATCTCAACGCGTTTGGCCATGAGCGTGCCAGCGGCACCACCCACCACCAGCGCGCCCAGCACATAAACCATGCCTTGCGCGGCGCCGCTGGAGAGTTCGACGATGAGAGCGGCGGTGGTCAGCACGGCAATGCCCATGCCCGCCATGCCGAAAGCGTTGCCGCGAATCGAGGTGGTCGGGTGTGACAGGCCTTTGAGCGCCTGAATGAAGCAGACTGACGCCAGCAAATACAGCAAGGTGACAAGATTCATGCTCATTTGGCTGCTCCCGTGTCAGCAGCGGGTGCGGCTGCTTTCTTTTCTTTTTTTCTGAACATTTCAAGCATCCGGCGTGTCACCAAAAAGCCGCCGAACACATTCACGGCGGCCAGCGCTACGGCCAACACGCCCATGGTTTTGCCGAGTGGCGTGACGGTCATGGCGGCGGCCAACATGGCGCCCACAATGACAATCGCCGAGATGGCATTGGTGACCGCCATCAGCGGCGTGTGCAGGGCTGGCGTGACCGTCCACACGACGTGGTAACCGACATAAATAGCCAGCACAAAAATAATCAGGTTAATGATTCCGGGGGAGGCGAATTCCATGATTTTTCTTCCTCAAAATTATTTTTTGGTGACTTCGCCATTGCGCGTCATCAGGCAAGCGGCAACGATGTCGTCTTCGAGGTCAATCGTCAGCGCCCCGTCTTTGTTGATGATCAACTTGAGGAAGTCCAGCAGGTTGCGGGCGTAGAGCGCGCTCGCATCGGCGGCGACTAAGGCCGGTACGTTGGTTTCACCAATCAAGGTCACGCCATGT
>CANFZL010000066.1 GCA_947451205.1 Comamonadaceae bacterium | reverse complement strand
CCATCCAGTGGGCCGCACACTAACCTCATCAATATCAGGAGTTCATCATGGCATACAGCGAAAAAGTAGTAGACCACTACGAAAACCCACGCAACGTCGGTTCCTTTGAAAAAGGTGACGACACAGTCGGTACGGGCATGGTCGGCGCGCCGGCTTGCGGCGACGTCATGAAGTTGCAAATCAAAGTGAATCCTTTGACCGGCGTGATCGAAGACGCACGTTTCAAGACTTATGGTTGCGGCTCGGCCATTGCTTCCAGTTCGCTCGTCACCGAGTGGGTTAAGGGCAAGACACTGGACGAAGCGGCAAGCATCAAAAACAGTGCCATCGCTGAAGAACTGGCCTTACCACCTGTCAAAATCCACTGCTCGATCCTGGCCGAGGACGCCATCAAGGCAGCGGTCAGCGACTACAAACTCAAGCACGCTCAGACGGCTTGATGAACAGATTGATTCCGCCACTATGTCCGTAACACTGACTGATGCTGCAGCGCGCCACGTGACGCGTTACATGACCAAGCGTGGCAAGGGCGTGGGCGTTCGGCTGGGGGTTAAGACCACGGGTTGCTCGGGTCTGGCCTACAAGTTGGAATATGCCGACGAAATTGCCCCCGAAGATATTGTCTTTGAAGACAACGGCGTCAAGGTGCTGGTCGACCCCAAGAGCATGGCTTACATCGATGGGACCCAACTGGACTTTGTTCGTGAAGGTCTCAACGAAGGCTTTAAATTCACCAACCCGAATGAACGCGACCGTTGCGGCTGTGGAGAGAGCTTTCGAGTCTGAGGCTCACTTTCCGGCTCTGAACCGGCTGCCGCCTTCACCCCCGGTGCTGGCGGCTTTTTTCTTGTTATGAACTTGCAATCAACCGACTTTGAATTGTTCCAGCTGCCTGTGCAGTTTGCGCAGCCGCGTGCACTGATCGACACGCGCTGGAAAGAACTCCAGCGTGAAGCTCATCCCGACAAGTTCGCCGCGCAAGGTGTTGCCGCGCAGCGCTTGGCCATGCAATGGTCTGTGCGCATCAATGAGGCTTATCAGCGACTGAAAGACCCGTTGAAACGCGCCAGTTATTTGTGCGAGCTCCACGGTGCTCACATCAACGCTGAAAACAACACGGCCATGCCGCCAGCTTTTTTGATTCAGCAAATGGAATGGCGGGATGCCCTTGAGGACGCAATCACGCTTGCGCAGCTCGAGGCTATTGCCGAAGAAACCCGCGTTGCAGAACAGGCTCAGCTGGCCGTCATTGCACAGGCCTTGGATGTAGAGCAAGACCCTGCCAAAGCCGCCAACGAGGTTCGCCGCCTGATGTTCATCCAGCGTTTCGGCACCGAAGTTGATTCCCGCATCGACCAGCTCGCCACTTAAAAAAGAACACTCAAACACATGGCATTACTTCAGATTTCCGAACCCGGTTACAGCCCAGACCCGCACCAACGGCGCATCGCTGTCGGCATCGACCTAGGCACCACCCATTCACTGGTGGCCAGTGTGCGCAACGGCGTGGCTGAATGCCTGCCAGACGAACAAGGTCGCGTGATTTTGCCAAGCGTAGTGCGTTATCTGAGCGCCGATAAGCGTCAAATCGGCTATGAAGCTTTGGCCTCTCAGGTCGAAGATCCACACAACACCATCGCCTCGGTCAAGCGGCTGATGGGTCGTGGCCTTCATGACATTGCTAACCCGAGCCGCTTGCCCTACCAGTTGATCGACAAGCCGGGCATGGTCGGTTTGCAGACTGCCGCTGGTGAGAAAAGTCCGGTTGAGGTCAGTGCCGAAATTTTGGCGACCTTGCGTTTTCGCGCTGAAGACACGTTTGACGACGATGTTTTTGGTGCCGTTATCACCGTGCCGGCCTACTTTGACGAAGCCCAGCGCCAAGCCACCAAAGACGCCGCACAGCTGGCCGGCCTGAACGTCCTGCGCCTCATCAATGAGCCCACCGCCGCAGCCATTGCCTACGGCCTAGATAACAACAGCGAAGGCGTTTTTGCGGTCTATGACTTAGGTGGCGGCACCTTTGATATTTCGATTTTGCGTTTGACCCAAGGCGTGTTTGAGGTGGTCGCCACAGGCGGTAACTCAGCGCTGGGCGGTGATGATTACGACCGCGCTTTGGCTGATTGGGCACTGGAGCAAACAGCTATTCCCCCGGTTGAAAATGCCGCTGACAAAGCCGCCTTGCTGCGCACAGCACGTACCGTCAAGGAAGCCTTAAGTACGCAGAGCTCAGTTGCTTTTCAGCTCGATCTAACCGATACACGCATTGACACGATCGTCACTCCAGCCGACTTTGCAGACATCACGGCCAGCTTGACTGCGCAGACGATGACGGCTGTACGCAAAGCTTTGCGCGACGCCAAGCTCTGCAAAGACGACATTCAGGGCGTCGTTTTGGTGGGTGGATCAACCCGCATGCCGGCTATCCGGACTGCCGTGGCCGACTTCTTCGGTCGTGAGCCCTTGACCAACCTGAACCCCGACGAAGTCGTGGCGCTGGGCGCTGCTATTTCTGCCAACCAGTTGGCCGGCAATCACACGGGCGACGAGTTATTGCTGCTCGATGTGATTCCGTTGTCTTTGGGGATTGAGACCATGGGCGGTTTGGTTGAGCGCATCGTGCCTCGTAACCAAACTATACCGACAGCCATGGCGCAAGACTTCACCACCTACAAAGACGGCCAAACCGCCTTGGCATTGCATGTGGTGCAGGGCGAGCGCGACTTGGTGGCTGACTGCCGGAGTCTGGCTCGTTTCGAGCTGCGTGGCATCCCACCGATGGCCGCAGGCGCAGCGCGAATTCGCGTAACCTTCACGGTTGATGCAGATGGCCTGTTGAGCGTTAGCGCCAAAGAGCAGGGCAGCGGGGTGGCCGCGCAGATTGACGTCAAGCCGTCTTACGGTCTGTCGGACGACGACATCGCCCGCATGCTGCAAGATAGTTTTTCGACCGCCCAGCAAGACATGCAGGCGCGTGCACTGGCCGAAGCCCGCGTCGATGCCGATCGTATGTTGCAGGCAACGCAAAGCGCGCTGAATGCAGATGCAGATTTGCTTGAAGCTGAAGAAAAGGCGAAGATCGACACACTGATGGCAGCAGTCGCCAGCGCCCGTGTCGATGCAGACGCTGCCACCATTGAAGCCGCCAACCAAGCCTTGGCCAAAGGCACCGAAAACTTCGCCGCACAGCGAATGAACCGTGGCATTCAAAAAGCCCTAGCCGGCAAAAATATCTCAGCGGTCTGATGCAGACCGCCCCATCTTCAAAATTATCAGAGTACTCAAACCATGCCCGTCATCAAAATATTGCCGCATTCTGAATACTGCCCAACCGGCGCTGAAATCAGCGCCCCAGCCGGCACCTCTATTTGTGAAGCGCTGCTGGACAACCACATCAACATCGAGCACGCCTGCGACATGAGCTGCGCCTGCACAACGTGCCACGTCATCGTTCGCGAAGGCATGAAGTCGCTCAACGAGCTAGACGAAAACGAAGAAGACTTACTTGACCGGGCTTGGGGACTAGAGCCCAACTCGCGCTTGAGTTGCCAAGCCTTTTTAGGGCAGGGCGATGTGACTGTCGAAATCCCAAAATACACCGTCAACCACGCCAAAGAACTGCATTGAACTTGTTGGCATTCGAGGTGATTTGCGGGCCGTGACAAAGCGATAATTCAAGTTATGCGTCAAATTGTTCTGGATACCGAAACGACTGGTCTTTCTGCCGAAAATGGCGATCGCATCATTGAGATTGGCTGTGTTGAACTGGTCGCCCGCAAGCTGACCGGCAACAACCTTCATTTCTACCTCAATCCCGGGCGGGACAGCCATGAAGACGCTATGAAAGTCCATGGCATCAGCAATGAATTTTTGCGCGACAAGCCGAAGTTCTCAGCCGTCGCCGATGAGTTGCTGGCCTATCTGGCTGACGCAGAAGTCATCATCCACAACGCGCCATTCGACGTCAGTTTTCTCAACAAAGAGCTGTCATTGATCGGCCGGCCGCCACTCAATCACTGCGTCGCCAAAGTGGTCGACAGCCTGATGATGGCCAAGGAATTATTCCCCGGCAAACGCAACTCGCTAGACGCCTTGTGCGACCGACTCGAAGTAGACAACGCCGGCCGAACCCTTCACGGTGCCTTGCTCGACGCCGAGCTGCTGGCCGACGTCTACATCAACCTCACGCGCGGCCAAAACAGTTTGGTGATGGACATGGGGACTGAGCCTGAGGCGGGTGCTGCCCTTCAAATCGTCGACTTAAGCGCATTTGATTTGCCACTTCTCATGGCCAATGACCAAGAGACCACGGTGCACGAGGCGCTTCTGACCGGCATCGACAAGGCCAGCAAAGGCAAGACCGTGTGGCGCGCATTGGCAGCTTGAAAAAACGACAAGTCTTGCCGAGATTGCCCCAAAAAACTCATATAATTCGAGGCTTGCTGAAAAGCACAGGGAGATTAGCTCAGGGGTAGAGCATTGCATTCACACTGCAAGGGTCGCAAGTTCGAAACTTGCATCTCCCACCAGAAAACGTAATGAAATCAAGGACTTAGCTTAACGGCCTAGTCCTTTTTTTTGGCTAGTGAAGAAATAGCACGGAAAAAAAGTCGAACAGAAGAGAATACTCACCTCTTGTTTGTTGGCGCGGACAGTCAGCCTACAGATTCACCGTTCTTCCCAAACATAACCCTGACCATGCCGGGTGCGAAGCGGTAGTTCGCCCATGTTGGCGAGTTCGGCTTTTTGGCGCAGTCGTTGCACCAGCGTGTCCATGCGGGGGGCGGCGTAATTGACGGGTTCTTTGCCTAAGCTGCGCACCAAATCTTCGCGGCTGACGACTTTGCCCGGGTGCTTGCGCAAGGACTGCACAAAGATCCACTCGCTGGAGGTGAGTCGAATGGATTGTTCGTTCGCTGCTATCAAGGTTCGGGTAGCGGCATCCGTGCGCCAACTTCGGGTCGTATTGCCACGGCGAAAAAATGCCGCCAATACAGCACTCAATTCCGGCAACGGAACGGGTTTCACTAAATAGTAGTCAGCGCCCAACTGCAAGGCCTTCAATCGCTGAGGCAATTGACCAAAAGCCGTCATCATGACAATTGGGCAATCGGTGTTCATACGCAGTTCTGGCAAGGCGTCTAGCCCATTGCCATCGGGCAAACCAACGTCAAGCACCACAGCTTGAACCAGCTGGTTCTGTAGTACTTCCAGGGTCTCTTTCAGGGAGCTAGCCTCTAGCACGTTGTATCCTTCGCATACAAGGTAATCCTTCACCTCATGACGCAGGTCCGTGTCGTCTTCTACCAGTAAAACATTGATGCGTTGCATAAGTCT
Organism: Comamonadaceae bacterium; assembly: GCA_947451205.1. GTDB lineage: Bacteria > Pseudomonadota > Gammaproteobacteria > Burkholderiales > Burkholderiaceae_C > Polaromonas. Next base: position 6,513 of record CANFZL010000066.1, on the reverse strand, counting down.
ATTGTCGATGATGAAACGCAGTGTTTTATGGCTGCTTAGTTTGTGCTTGGCCGCGTGCACGCTAATGGCACAAGCAACGCCCGCATCGCCCCCCCTGCAATTGCCGTTGACGGCACAAAAATCGCTACTGGCCGGGCATCTGTCCATGTGGTTTGACACGGCTGGCACGGCTACCTGGCAGCAGGCGAGGGCGCAAACCTTTGCGCCCGTGCCTGGCAACGTCAACTTAGGTTACCGGCCGGGTGTGTTGTGGGTTCGTATGCAAATTCAGCGCGGGGAAAACCTGGGGGGCCACTCGCCGGCCCCCGACTGGTTGCTGGAGGTTCCACCCGCTTTTCTGGATGAAGTGACCCTGTGGATTGAACCCCGCGTCAACCTTGCCGAGGGCCAAACGATTGTCGAACCACCATCGCAAGTTGCCGGTGCGGGAATGCACCCAGAGCAGCGCCCCCTGTGGCACCGCAACAGTGTCTTCCCAGTGGATCTTCCAGAAGCCGGCCTTTATACCCTGTGGCTGCGCGTCGCATCAGACAACATTAAAGCCGTCACGCCGGTGTTGTGGCATTCGAATGCACTTGAAAAAAACACCCAAATTAAAACCATGGTGGCTGGGCTTTTTTACGGCATTTTTATTTGTATAACGCTGACCGCGCTGATCTTGGGGTTCACCGTTGGCACACCCATTTTTCTGATGTGCGCTGGGTTTTTTTTGTTGTTAGGTCTGAACCTTTTTATCGCAGACGGTTGGCTGGGGTTGTTGCTTTTCCCGGGTCGTCCCCAAGTTGCGGATACGGTGTCAACCAGTTGCATGGCCTTGTTAAGTCCATTGTTCGTGGCCATTTTTTCGCGACTCTTGCGGGCCGATCAATTTTTGCCACGGTTTTTTACTTGGTATGTACGAATCGTTTGGGCTGCGGGCTTGGTGGCCATCTTGATACTTTTAGACGGTCACTTTGAGCAGGTGGCACCCCTTGTCAACATGCTTGCCATGGTGCAATTGGTGGTGGTTGTCGCCCTTGCGCTTTGGGTCGTCCCGCAGGAAGCCTCCTTGAGATGGGTGCTGCTGGCGCTCATCCCCCTCTTGCTGCCTGCCATGCTGCGGCTGGCTCGCAATGCCGGATTCGATTTTTTTATCAACTGGCTTGACGCCAGTCTTTTGGCTGGCATCACTTTGCACGCCATGACCTTGCTTTTCTTTGTTGCCCGCCATGTTGGGCAGTCGTACAAGTCAAACCTGCAAGCCAAAATTCAAGTTGTCGCCGGAGTCGCCCAATTAGCTGAACAGCGTGACTTTGTCGCGCTGCTGTCGCACGAGTTTCGTAATCCGATTGCGGTTCTTGACGGTGCGCTGAGCAACCTCAGCCGACAGGCCTTGGACACGCACACCAGTTCGCGAGTCGGGCGGATGGCCCGAGCGGTGGAGCGCCTTAAATACGTGCTCAGTTACTGCCTGGCCGACGAGCGTCTAGCCACTTTGGAACATGCTCAGCGCGTGCGCAAGCCCTTGACTGCGGCAGAGATCATTGAAGAAAGCCTTCAGCAACTTGACGACGAGAGCCGCCGACTGCAGCTGCTGGCCGCCGATCCGGCCAGCCAAACCCTGCTGGACGACGCACACGTTCTAGGTGACTTGCCGATGCTGGGTGCAGCACTTAAAAACCTGCTGGACAACGCCCTGAAATACGCGGACAGCGGCCCAGTCCAGTTGTCTGTTCAGGTGCAATCCTCTCAAATCACCTTCATTGTGCGCGACCATGGTCCAGGTCTCGATGAGCAGGCCAGTAGCCGTTTGTTTGATAAATTCACACGTGGCCAACAGAGCCCGTACACGCCCGGTGCGGGCCTGGGCTTGCACCTTTCACGCAAGATTGTTCAACGTCACGGTGGCGAGATTCGTGTCCACAGTGCGTCAGGTGGTGGTGTTTTAGCCGAGCTTTCTCTCCCGTTGATAATTCGTTAAAAACAATTAAATAGGTTCTAATAATGGTTTGGATTATTTTGTAAGCTTACAATAAATACTCAAATTTGGTTAGATTTGGTTAGATTTTGTAATTCTTAAGAAGATATATTTCAAGGGGTCCAATGCATCCCCCTTGAAAGTCATCCCAATGAAGAGTTATGGTTCGCTACGCCGCCTGATCTGGGGTACCACTGACGGTGTCCCATCCGTATCAATGAACATTTCAAGTGATTGAAATGTCTCAATTGATGGTGTTTTTAAGTTCGCGTGCCATTTCCGGACTGGCTTTGTTCGCGGCGTTGTTGGCAGCAACTGCCGCCGCTGGCCCTGTCGATCTCAACGCCGTCTTGCGAGAGGCCGTCACCCAGCACCCCGACATTCGCTCCCGGCGGGGCGACCAACAAGCCGCAGTTGACCGGCTTGAGGCTGCACGTTGGGGTCGTTTTCCAGCCTTGAGCGCGCAAGCGGGCTCACTCGCCACCACCAGCGGTGGTTCCCTGCCGACCATGCGCTTGGAGCAACCAGTTTGGAACGGTGGCCGCATCAGCAGCCAAATAGACGTTTCCCAGGCAGACCTGAACATTGCCGGTGCCACATTGAGCGAGACACAGCTTGACGTGCTGCAACGCAGCGCAGGCGCATTTTTTGACATCTTGCGGTTGGAGTCGCGCCTCAAAACCGCCTTGGCCAACGAAGCCGAACACCTGCGTTTGGTCGAGATCATCCAACGCCGCGTCGCCGCAGAAGTCAGCCCGTCAACCGACGAAACCCAAGCCGCAGCCCGTTGGCGCCAAGCCATCACCGAGCGCATACAGACCACACGGCAACTTGAAACCGCACGATTTCTGCTCGCACAGCTGGTCGGCAAGTCCGTGACCGACTTGTTGCCCCCAGACCCCTTCAAGCTAGACCGCTGGAGCGAGACAACTTTGCTAGAAGCTGCCATGAGCGTGTCCCCGGAGCGGCAGCGCTTGGTCGCGCAGATTGACGCCGCCGAAGCCCAAATCAACTTGGCTCAGTCGCAGATCATGCCGAGCGTGGTGGTTGGTTACCAATCGATCGTTGGCACAGTGCCGCATGGCTACGAACGTGGCGGCGCTTACATCGCCTTGCAGGTGCAAACCGGTGGCGGCTTATCGAGCTTGGCCAATGTGCGCGCTGCCGTGTCCAAAAAAACCGCCGCCGTTGACGCCATTGAAGCCCATGACCGCCGGCTCACGCAGAGCGTACGCACCAGCTGGACCGAAAGCCAAGCCCTGACAGAGCAAATCGAGCCCGTGCGCAAGTTGCTGCTCGGCTCTCAAGAAATCGTCGCCTCTTACTTGCGCCAGTTTCAAGTTGGCCGCAAAAACTGGCTCGACGTCTTGAACGCCCAGCGCGAAAAGACGCAGGCCGAATACTCGTTTTCTGACCTCGAATACCCGCTCATGCTCTCCAGCGTCAGGCTGCTGCTGCTGGCCGGGCGTTGGGACCCCGTCACATTGAACCTCAGCCATGCTCCATAAATTTCCCGGTCTACTACCCGCCACGCCGAACATTCCCGTGTTCAGCCAAGCCGAAGCGCTCCTGATGGACGACGCCGCGCTGTCTGGACTTTTGTCGCGCCTGGCCGCGCTGCTCGGCCACGCCGTGCCCTCGCACCGCTTTGGCATGGTGGAGCACAGCCAAGACGGTGTTGAATTGGCGCAACTCCCGCGCCAGCAAAAAGCCATTGAAATGTGGAAGGCCCGTTTTGCGGGTGCGCCCATTAGCGTGCTGCGACCTGACGAGCTCGACCCCGGCTCCTTTCCCTTGTTGTGGATTTCAGCCGACGGGCAAGACGTTCGGCTGGTGCGCGGCCGGCTCAGCCACGGCGCGTGCTCGACCGAAAACGCCGACGGCTTGGCCCAAGAGCTCATCGCCGCCACAGTCGCCAGCGGCACACTGTTGCAGTTGCGCGCAGACGCCGGAAGCCAACACGACGCCGACGCCCCGCGCACGGCCACCGACTGGTTTGCCTTCGCCATTCGCAAGCACCGCCGCATTTTCTTAGAAGGCGTCTTTGCCACCTTCATGATCAGCGCCATTGGCCTGGTCTCAGCCATGTACACCATGCAGGTGTACGACCGCGTCGTGCCATCCAAAGGCTATTCCACCTTGTGGGTGCTCACCATCGGCGCTTTGCTGGGCATCACTCTTGAATTCACCCTGAAGCAGGTCAGGTCGCACATGACTGAGCGAGCCTCCAAAGCCATTGACCAAGAACTCTCCGGCGTGTTCTTTGGCAAAGCACTGGACATCCGCATGGACGCACGGCCCAACACCGTGGGCACCTTTGCCTCGCAGATTCGCCAGTTCGAGTCGGTGCGCAACTTCATGACCTCTTCGGCCTTGTTTATCTTGGCCGACGCCCCCTTCGCGCTGTTGTTCATCGGCGTCATGGCGCTGATTGCGGGCCCGGTGGCCATCGTGCCGCTGGTCATGGTGCCGGTCGCTGTGCTCACGGGCTTGTACTTTCGCAAACCCATCGAGCGGCTGACCGGCGAAAACATGGCCGAGTCCAACCGCAAAAACGGCTTGCTCATTGAAGCCGTCGACGGCATTGAGTCCATCAAAGCCGCTGGCGGCGAATGGAAAATGCACGACCGCTACCGCAGCCTCACGGCCACCATCGCGGTAAGTGAGCTCAAGCTCAAAACCCTCACCAGCCGCTCCACCAACCTCGCGCAAGGTATCCAGCAACTCAACTACGTCGGCTTGATCGTGGTGGGCGCCTACGCCATCACCACCGGCCAGCTCAGCATGGGCGGGCTGATTGCTTGCTCCATCATCAGCGGTCGGGCGCTGGGGCCCTTGGCGCAAATTCCGCAGCTCATCGTGCAGTGGCAGCACGCCAAAACCGCGCTCAAGTCACTCGACGGCATCATGGCCATGCCCAGCGACCGCAGCGGCCAAGAGCGTTTGATGGTGCCCGACAGCTGCACCGGCCGCCTGCAAATGGACAAAGCCGTCTTTGCTTACCGCGCAGACCAAGCCACGCTCGAAGTCGCTGCACTCAGCATCCAGCCCGGTGAGCGTATTGCGGTGCTCGGCGCGGTGGGTTCAGGCAAGTCAACTCTCATCAAAATGCTCTCGGGTTTGTACAAGCCCAAGACCGGCAGCATCTTGCTCGACGGCATCGACATGGACCAACTCGCCCCCGAGTTTGTGCGCGAGCACATTGGTTACCTGCCGCAAGACGTGCGCCTGTTCAACGGCACGCTGCGTGACAACCTCACGCTCGGCCTGCCGGCACCCAACGACAGCTTGGTCATGCGCGCAGCCCGTCTGACGGGGCTCGACCTCATCATTCAAAACCACCCCAAAGGGCTGGCCCTTGAAATCAACGAAGGCGGGCGCGGCCTGTCTGGCGGCCAGCGTCAGTTGGTTGGCTTGACCCGGCTGCTGCTCGCACAACCCCGCATCATGTTGCTCGACGAACCGACCGCCTCGATGGACACCCAGCTAGAAGCGCGCGTCATGAAGCACCTGTTTGAAGACATCGCACCGTCATCTGTGCTGGTGGTGGTGACCCACAAAATGGGCCTGCTGCCGCACGTTAACCGCATCATCGTTGTCGACAAAGGGCAGATCGTGGCCGACGGCCCGCGCGACCAAATACTCGCCCGTATGCGCCAACCTCAGGCGGCCGCATGAAGATCTTTTGGTTCCTCCACAGCCACACTGGCAAAGCGTCAGCGGTCGACGACCTGGGCGGTTCGCGCTTGGTGCTGGGCGTCAGCTTTTTGGCCTTTGTCGCCTTTTTTGGCTGGGCCTACTTTGCCACCCTTGACGAAATCACCCGCGCCCCCGGCACCGTTATTTCTTCATCCCGCACCCAGATTATTCAGTCGCAAGACGGCGGCACGCTCGAAGCCTTGCTGGTCAAAGAAGGTGACACCGTGGAGGCCGGGCAACTGCTCGCCCGGCTTGAGCGCACCCGCACTGAAGCCACTTACTTAGAGACCCGTGCCAAGGCGGCCGGCTTGTCCGCCACGTCAGCCCGCTTGCGCGCCGAAGTCTTTGGCGGACAACCCCAGTTTGCGCCAGAGATTGCCAACTACCCAGACTTTCGCTCCAACCAGATCGCGCTCTTTAAAAAACGCCAAGAAGCGCTGAGTGAAGAACTCAAAGCCATCGCAGACATGTCGGGCCTTGCCACGGAAGAGCTCAACATGAACCTGCCTCTGGTCAAGTCTGGCGACGTCAGCCGCACCGAAGTGCTGCGCCTGCAACGCCAAGTGGCAGACCTGCAGTCACAAGGCACCAACAAGCGCAACAAGTACTTTCAAGACGCCCAGGCCGAGCTCAACAAGGTCGAAGAAGAGCACGCCAGCACCCTGCAACTCATGGCTCAGCGCAAAAACCTGCTGGACCAAACCGAGCTGATCTCACCCATGCGCGGGGTCGTTAAAAACGTCCGCATCACCACCCAGGGTGGCGTTATTCGGGCGGGTGAAGAAGTCATGCAAATCGTGCCACTGGAAGACGACTTGTTGATAGAAGCCAAAGTCTCCCCAACCGACATTGCCTTT
>CANFZL010000065.1 GCA_947451205.1 Comamonadaceae bacterium | reverse complement strand
GTCCGGGTGGGCTTTTTCGATCTCGTCGAGCAAGAGTACGCAATGCGGCTTCTTGGTCACCGCTTCGGTCAGCAAACCACCTTGGTCAAAACCAACATAGCCCGGCGGCGCGCCAATCAGGCGGCTGACCGCGTGACGCTCCATGTACTCGGACATGTCAAAGCGGATCAGGTCGATGCCCATGATGTAGGCCAGCTGTTTGGCCGCTTCTGTTTTACCGACGCCCGTGGGGCCGGAGAACAAGAACGAACCAATCGGCTTGTCGCCCTTGCCCAGACCCGAACGCGCCATCTTGACGGCTGAAGCCAGCACATCGATGGCTTTGTCTTGGCCGAAAACCACGCTTTTCAAGTCGCGCTCAAGGACTTTCAGCTTGCCGCGATCGTCGTTGGACACATTCGCGGGCGGGATGCGTGCGATCTTGGCCACGATCTCTTCGACCTCGGTTTTGGTGATGGTTTTCTTGCGCTTGGACGGCGGCAAAATCCGCTGAGCTGCACCGGCTTCATCGATCACGTCAATCGCCTTGTCGGGCAAATGACGGTCGTTGATGTACTTGGCGCTGAGTTCAGCCGCTGCCTGCAGCGCAGCGACGGCGTACTTGACGCCATGGTGCTCTTCAAAGCGCGACTTCAGGCCTTTCAGGATTTCAACGGTTTCTTGCACCGTCGGCTCGACCACATCCACCTTCTGGAAGCGACGCGACAGGGCTGCGTCTTTTTCGAAAATACCGCGATATTCAGTGAAGGTGGTGGCGCCAATGCACTTAAGCTGACCCGAGCTCAGCGCGGGTTTAAGCAAATTCGATGCATCCAGCGTGCCGCCAGAAGCTGCACCTGCACCGATCAAGGTGTGGATTTCGTCAATAAACAGAATGCCATTCGGCTTGTCTTTTAGCGCTTTCAAGACGCCCTTCAGGCGCTGCTCGAAATCACCGCGGTACTTGGTGCCGGCCAGCAAAGCGCCCATGTCGAGCGAGTAGACCTGCGCTTCAGCGAGAATTTCAGGAACTTCTTTTTGCGTGATGCGCCAGGCCAAACCCTCGGCAATCGCGGTCTTGCCAACACCGGCTTCGCCGACCAACAAGGGGTTGTTTTTGCGTCTGCGGCAAAGAATTTGAATCACCCGCTCGACCTCGTACTCACGGCCAATCAGCGGATCGATCTTTCCTTCTTTGGCGAGCTGGTTCAGGTTTTGGGTGAACTGCTCCAACGGCGACGCCTTTTCAGACTTATCAGCGGTTTCCTCAGTTTCAGGTGAGCCTTCACCTGCCTTGGTAGGCTCAGGTGGATCACTCTTTTTGATGCCGTGCGCGATGAAGTTCACCACGTCCAGACGGGTGACGCCCTGCTGGTGGAGGTAATACACCGCGTGCGAGTCTTTTTCACCAAAGATCGCCACCAGCACATTCGCGCCAGTGACTTCTTTTTTGCCGTTACCGGTGGACTGCACATGCATGATGGCGCGCTGAATGACGCGCTGAAAACCCAGCGTCGGCTGGGTGTCAACGTCGTCGGTGCCAGCGACCTGCGGTGTGTTGTCCTTGATGAAGTTGCTCAAAGCTTTGCGCAAATCATCCACATTGGCCGAACAGGCACGCAGCACTTCGGCCGCACTGGGGTTATCCAGCAAGGCCAGCAACAGGTGCTCCACAGTGATGAACTCGTGGCGCTGTTGCCGGGCCTCGACGAAGGCCATGTGCAAGCTAACTTCTAATTCCTGGGCAATCATTGATTTTCCTTTCGGCTAGCGACACAAAATATAAAAACAGTTGAACAGCAGATGGGGGCAGTTTTCACAATTCAACAGGTTCGCTGACACATTGCAGCGGATGACCGTTTCGGCGGGCGGCTTCTGTGACCTGATCTACCTTAGATGCCGCCACATCTTTGGAAAATACACCGCAGACGCCTTTGCCGTCCAAATGGATCTTTAGCATGATCTGGGTCGCGGCTTCGCGGTCTTTGTTGAAGAACTCCTGAATCACCACCACCACAAACTCCATTGGGGTGTAGTCGTCGTTCAAAAGAACCACTTGGTACATCTGCGGCGGCATGACTTTTTGAGTCCGTCGTTCGAGAACAACTGAACCACCGCCCAGCCCATCTTCGGGCTTGGAAGGCGTGGAAATAGGTGCCTTCGGCGGCGCGGGGACTTTAGGAGATTTCGTAGCCATGGAATTCATTCTAGCGAGCAGTTTGGGTCTCAGCATTCTCCGGGGCCATTGATGCTTTTTCAAAAATTCCCCAGTGCCTCAACTTTTAAATACAAAAGGTTACAAACTTAAAATTAAAAATTCAAGAAAAAATTATGACACCAGTGTCAACCGCTTGCTGTACGCGCCGTTGTGGATGTAGTCCATCAAATTTAATGGACGTTGTTTCCAAAACTGAATAGGAAATTCCAAATGAGCAAAATTCTCGCCATCATGATCTCGGGTCTGTTCGCTGCGACTGCTTTCGCCCAAGCGCCTGCGGCTAAACCAGCTGCTGCCCCAGCCGCAGTTGTGGCACCTGCCGCAGCACCTGCTGCCCCAGCGGCCAAAAAAGAAGAAGCCAAGCCAGAAGCTAAAGCGGAAAAGAAAGCAGAAAAGAAAGCTGCTAAGAAAGCGGCAAAAAAAGACAAAGCATCCGCACCCGCTGCTAAGTAACACTTGGTTTTACGCAAAATGCCCGCTAGGAGCGGGCATTTTTTTGCCTGTCTCGACTGTTTTTAACGGACTTCAGGTTCGGCTTTACACGTCAGTAACGCGCTGCCTTTATCATGCGGCCCATGAACAACTGCCATATGCCTTTCACCACAGCCACAAGGGCCATCAAGTCACTCTTGTCGGTAATCGCCTTTTTGGGGTCAAGCGCAGTTTTTGCACAAAATGCGCCCCAGCTGGACTTGCAACGCACAATGCTGACGGCCGGCATGTACCAAATCACGGCACAAGTCGCGCTGACACCGCAACAGCGGGAAATCGGTCTGATGTATCGAAAAGAAATGCCACAGCAAGAGGGCATGATCTTCATTTTTGAAGAGCCTTCGCTGCAATGCTTCTGGATGAAAAACACCTTGCTGCCGCTGACAGCGGCGTTTGTGGCCGACGACGGCACCATCGTCAACCTCGCAGACATGAAACCGCAGACCACCGACTCGCACTGCTCAACCAAGCCGGTTCGCTACGTGCTGGAGATGAACCAAGGCTGGTTTGCAAAAAAAGGCATCAAAGCAGGCACACGACTTGGCGGTGCGCCCTTTGAGGTCAAGCGCTAAAAACGTTCAGCTTGCAGAGGCTTTGGCGTTGCGCGTGATGGCCGACAGTGTGCCGCGCGTGCTGATAACTTCTGGGTCCAGCATGATTTCAATCAAGGTACCCTCAGCTCGGCTCAGCGCGGCCAACAACTCAGACTCAAACTCTGCGGTGCGCGTGATGCGCACGCCGGCATAACCATAAGCGCGGGCCAGCGCGGCAAAGTCGGGGTTCTTCAAACGCGAACCACTTTCATGCTCTGGGTACTCGCGCTCTTGGTGCATGCGAATGGTGCCGTACATGCCGTTGTTGAGCAAGACGATGATGGTTTTGGCACCGTGCTGCACGGCGGTCGCCAACTCTTGGCCATTCATCAAAAAATCACCATCACCGGCGATGGTAAAAACCACCCGCCCGGTGGTGATGGCCGCCGCAATGCCAGCGGGAACACCGTAGCCCATGGCGCCGACTGTGGGCGCGAGTTGGGTTTTGTGGCCTTTGACGAGGCCGTGGTGTTTGTAAAAACGATGCACCCAACTGGCGAAGTTGCCAGCGCCGTTGGTCAGCACCGCATCTTCAGGCAAATGCTGTTGCAGCATTCCAACGATCGCTGGCATATCCATGTCGCCCGGCAGCGCTTGCGGCACTAGGTTGCCCAAGTAATCCGCATTGGCCGATGCACTCCAAGCTTCCCACGGCACCGACACGGGCGCAGTCAACACTTCCAATGAGCGGGCCGCCGCATTCATCGTCGCGTTGATGGCCAGGTCGGCCTGAAAAACACGATTGAGTTCTTCGGCGCTGGCGTGAATGTGCACCAGCTTTTGCTTTGGCTTGGGCGCTTCAATCAGCGTGTAGTTGCCGGTGGTCATCTCGCCCAAACGCGGGCCGATGGCCAAGATCAGATCGCACTCTTTGATGCGTGCTGCCAGCTTGGGGTTCAGGCCAATGCCCACATCACCGGCGTACAGCGGATGGTGGTTGTCAAAGGTGTCTTGGAACCGAAAAGCGTTGCCCACGGGCAGCTGCCAATTTTCGGCAAAGCGCTGCAAAGCTTGTGCGGCTTGCGGGGTCCAACCACCGCCACCAGCAATGACCAATGGCCGCTTGGAGGCCAACAGCATTTCGCGCAGTGTGCGCAGAGCACCTGGGTCACTCCAAGCTTGCACAGCCTCGACCTTGGGCAAAGGTTTTGCGGCGGTCATTTCTGTCAGCATGTCTTCTGGCAAGACCAACACCACAGGTCCGGGTCGGCCATTCATGGCGGTGGCAAACGCCCGGGCGATGTATTCAGGAATGCGATTGGCGTCGTCAATGCGCTCGACGCGTTTGGCAAAACCCTTGGTGCTGGGGCCGAAAAAACTGGCGTAATCGACTTCCTGAAAAGCTTCGCGGTCACGGCAATCGCTGGCCACGTCGCCCACCAGCAACACCATCGGTGTCGAATCTTGAAAAGCCGTGTGCACGCCAATAGAGGCGTTGGTGGCGCCTGGCCCGCGAGTGACCATGCAGACACCGGGCCGGCCGGTGAGCTTGCCGTGGGCTTCGGCCATGAAGGCTGCACCGCCCTCTTGCCGACAAATCACGAAGTCAATCTGACCTTGACGCGCATGCAGCCCATCTAAAACAGCGAGATAACTTTCGCCCGGAACGCCAAAAGCGTGGGTCACGCCCTGAGCGATCAGGCAATCAACGAGAAGGTGGCCGGCGAGTTGTTTGGTCATGCCGATATTGTGCCGCTTAGTTCAAGGCTTGTCGGTGCCGTTTCTCAGCTGGCGAAGACGCGCTTCTGGCAATCAGGCCGCCACCAGCGCCGTGCGACGTACACGCCGAACACTGAAGGCGCTGACGATCAAAACGCCTTGCACCAAGGCCAAGCCGAGCAGCACGCCGCGGAAGTTGCCGTGGTCCATCATGAAGCCAAACATCAGCGGCGAAATGGCCTGACCAATGTCCAACCCCGAATACACCACGCCGTAAACCCGGCCGGAGGCGTTGTCGGGCGTTGAGCGTTTGACCAACAGGTCACGTGACGGAGCCGCCAACCCGGACGCAAAGCCCATCAAGCCAAACAAGACCGGCACCACAATTGGTGAAGAAAAACTGCCGAAGGCCAAGGTCATAGACATCATGGCTGCACACCCAAAACCAAGTCCCACAATGCGCTCGCAGCGCGCCGGATTGGCAGCCAAGAATCCACCGCTCACCATGCCGCAGGCACTGCCCACCATGTAAACAGTCAAGCAAAGGGCCACCAACGTTAGCGGGACTTCATGCAGGCGACGCGCAGCTTCAGGCGCAAAGGCCTGCACGATACTCAATCCGATGGCGTAAACAAAGAAGAAGCCAAAGCACATCCAGACTGCTGGGATTTTCAGGAATTCCAAACTGCCTTCGACCGCTGCAGGTACCTTTGAGGGCAACGCCGCCGGTAAGGTCAGTTTGCCGCGATTCGCGACAAGTACGGCCAGTACCGCAAAGACGACCAAAGCGGCAGCCGTCAGAGCCGTCCGCCAAGAGTAAGCCAGCGTTAAGCTGACCACCAATGCAGGGGAAAAGGCCCAGCCCAAGCTTCCCGTGATGCCATGAACACTGTAGGCATGGCCTAAACGTGACGGGCTCACTTTTCGATTGATGAGCGTGTAGTCGACCGGGTGAAAAACACCATTGCCGATACCGGCCACCACCGCAAAACCGGCCAACATCCAGTAACTGGTGCTGATGGCATAGCCAAACGCAGCCAGACCGATCAGAGTCAGGCCGGCAAAGAGGATCGGCCTAGGCCCAAAACGGTCGACCACAAAACCCGAAAGAGTCTGAACAACACATGAAATAACGAAAAAAATCGTCATCAAAAATCCGAGCTGAGCGTAGTTGACACTGAACTCGTCTTTGAGCCACGGAAACAGCGAAGGCAGCAACAGTTGACTGAAATGGCTGACCATGTGCGCCAAGCCGACCAGTCCAATCACGCCGACGTCACGGCTCAAAGGGACGCTGCTGCTCAGTGTGGTGGTGCTTGAAGTGCTCATGTCGGTATCGTATATCGGTCTTGAACTCAGTCACCCAAGCATTTTTTAAAATAAAGTCTGTCCGATAAATTCGCCCGGTAGAGCGCCCGCCGGACAAGCGAACACACCACTGCCCACATGGGTCGTGAACTGGTTCAGCATGTCTATTTGCGCCATCTTGGAAAAAATCCGATTGAAGCCGGTGCGCGGGTCTTTTTGATAGCACTGAAACAACAAGCCCGCGTCGAAGGTCACGACTTGCCGCCAAGGCGGCCAGCGCTCAGCCACGCGGGTAATGCCGTTGTCGTAGTTGAAAGCTCTTCTTAAAATTTGCGCGCCGCCATTGTTCTCGGGCGCTGACAGCGCCGCGTGCGAATTGTCACTGGTGATTAGATTGCCGTCTTTGTCTTTTCGCTCCAAGTCGAGCGAGTCAAACTCTTTTGTCTTGCCAATCGGTGCGCCCGAGGCTTTGTGACGGCCGACGGTTTCCTCTTGGAACGCCAGCGTCATCTCGTCCCAGTGTTCCATCGAAATTCGAATCGGCCGGATCACCATGTAGCTGCCGCCGCGCAGCCATGCCGGTCCTTCTTGCCCAACCCAAACGAAGTCGTTCATGGATTGCGGTTCTTTGGCGCTGACATTGATCGTACCGTCTTTGAAACCCATTTGATTTCTCGGTGTTTCACTGGGCTTGAAGCTGCCGTTGAAGCCGGTTTGCGCCCAGCGCATGACGGCGATGCCGTTGGCCAGCTTGGCCATTCGCCTGACGGCGTATTCGACCACTTGCGGGTCGTTGGCGCAGACCTGAACGGACAAGTCGCCACCACATCTTTCAGGCACCAACTGATCACCGGCAAAGCGTGGCAGCTCTACCAACGCCTCAGGCCGTTGAGCGCTCAGACCAAATCGATCGACACCGTTCTTATCAAACAGGCTGGGGCCGAAACCAAAGGTGAGCGTCAAGCCGGCTTGGGACAGCCCGACGGCAGCACCCGAGGTTTGGGGGGCTTGTCGCGGATCAGCCTGCCGCTCAAATTGTTCGGCGGTTTGAGTCATGTCTGCGGCCGCAGCAGTCCACACTTTCAACAGTCGAATCAAGTCATCGCGCTTGGTTGAGAGCATGTCGAAAGCGATGAAATAGGTGTGCTTGGGCGCTGGCGAAGCGATGCCCGCTTGGTGCTTGCCGAAAAATGGCTCGGCAAGACTCCGTGCTGGACTGACAGCCGCCTGTGCGCTTTTGGCCGCGGGTGCGGTGACGGCAGCGGCGACCGCGCCTTTAAGAAAGAACCGGCGGGAATTGACAGCTTGCGGGTTCATGGCGTGGCAATCCGAATAGCGTTGATGTCGTCTTCAACGTAATAAAAACTCTTGCCGTCTGGCGCCATGGCAAGCCCAAACAGATTGCCGTTGCCCGGCGGCGATTGCGCTTGGTTGGCATTCAGCCAATGCGCATAAATTTGCTGGCCGGCGATCGGGTCAATTTCAACCACTTGCCCATTTTTTCCGTTACACACCATCAAGTGGCCTTGGTCCGTCATGACCATCGACAGCGGCCATGCCAACAGGCCGTCTTTGGTCACCAACCTCCCCTTGCCCGCACTGTCTGCGCGCGTGCTGGCTTGAGCAATCGCCGTGATCTCGTTGTCCAACCCGTCAGTGACGTAAAGCGTGTCATCTGCGCCCAATGCCAAGCCCGTCGGCCCGAGTAAAAAGTTGGCCAAATCAGCACGGTGCGAAAAACCATGAGCAATCACCGTTTGACTTTGAATGACGGGTGGTTTACCTGCGGGGATTTCCAGCTCCAAACGCAGCACAGTGGCGCTGTTCTTGACCACCGGGTACTGCGTCTTCGGGTCAATCACATCCGGGCTAGGCACATCAAAACCAGCCATGCTGATGAACAAGGTGGCTGCGTCACCGCGGTCAACCGTCGCCATATTGCCCCACGGACCATTGATCGTCGGCCCGGCCCACGTGGCGACGTGGCGGCCGTTGGCGTCAAACACCAGCAAGCAGCCATCGCCTTTGGTGCGCGTGGTGCCGTCCTTGCTGGGTGTGCTGCCAACAATCAGCCAACCGCTTTTGAGCAGGGTCATCGCCGTGCTCAATCCGACGCCTCCGGGACAGTCCTTCAGCTTTTGCGGCACCTGAGCGAACAGCTTGGTCTCTTTGGTGGACGGCCGGTAGCGCACGATGGTGGTTCCGGTACCTTGCAGGTTGGAGATGTTGTTGAAGTTGTCGACCAGAACATCGTCCTTTTCGATCAGGCCAACGGATACCGGCGCGACGATGATGGCGTAGGGGTTGACATCTCCATTGTCAGGAATGGTCGACGATAAAAACTTGTGCTTCTTGATAGTTTCCAGCAAACCTTTAGGCTCTGCGTGGACGAGGGACAGCCATGTCGGGCCTAGACCCAAACCAACAGCCAGGAGTATCCATGTACGAAAAATTCTTGTCATGCTAGTTTTCAAAAATCTCAAAATTTTCAGAAAGAAATGTTGGTTCGCACACCGACGACCAACTCGTTTTGAATGCGCGCGGCTGGGTTGTTCGGATTGTTGGGGTTGGCCAATCCAGCGCCGGGATTGAAGACATATTGAACATCGGGCTGAATCTGAATCCACGGTTTTAATTGGTACTGATAGGTCATTTCCAAGAACTTTTCGCTGCTGCGAATCGGAGAGTTCGTACCGGAAAATGCATTGCTGTTGACATCTAGTTGAGCGGCCCGAGGGCTCACATGCGCATAACCCATGCCGACCCCGACGGTATCTGCTGGACGATTGTGCAAAGGGCTGTGCATCAACACGCCAACGTTGAGACTGGCGTCGATCAAGTTCCGGTCTCTCAAGGGCGTTCCCATCACGCGCGCAAACAAAGCAATCGTTCGGTTCGGGTCGCTGTCATCGCGCCAGACCAGTTGGTCGGCGACGGCGTAAAAAGCATAGTTGCCCGGATGTTGCAGGGCATTGCCGTTGCTGGCGGGGTCAGACAATGACAGTCCGTTGACGTCCAGCGCCATGTCTGAAGCCTTGTTGCTGTTGTACCAAGCACCGATTTTGTAAGTCCAACCGAGTGACTTGGTTTGGCCCGGCTCGACCATGCTGCCCAAGGTCGGGTAAGAAAATTGCGCTTCAGCGATGTAAAGCCTGCCGCCGTTCAAAGGAAAGCTGGTGCCGTGGCGGTTTTGTGTTTGCGGGTCAGAGCCGTTGTCGTTTTTGACCGGGTTGCCATTGAAAACACCCGCCAAAAGAGTCACGCCATCGACCGGCCTAGCGCTCATTCGCACGCCAAGGGCCGACAAGGGGTAAGCAGGTCCGCCCGAAGGCATGTTGGCAGACGGCAGCATCGGCCAACCAAACATGGTGTTCACAAAGTACAGCGCGTTGCCGCTGACCATGAACTCTTGGTCCAGACTTTGTTGGCCCAAGCGCAGACTCAGCCGGTCTTCTTCTGTGAATTTTTGATCGAACCAGAACTCCCACAAGCGCGTTGAACGATCGCCCTGAATGCCGCTGGCGGTTTGCAAGGACTGCAAATTTTGTGTGCTCAGATTGCTGCCATGCAAGTTGAGAAAGCTGACATTGAGCAGCCCGCCGTAGTGTCCAAAAGCGCGCTGCGTGTCAGTTTGAGCGACGATTTGGGTTAATCCGTCGTAAACAAAGCCTTTGCGCGTGCCACCCGTTAGGTTGCCCAACTGTTCGCTGGTTTCCAAAACAGCCAAAGAAATACCTGACTTGCTCAAGGCTCTGCGCAGGCCCCACATGTCACCCAGCAAGGCACTACTGCGGTCCATGCCGCCCACAAAACCGAACAAACTACCTGAGACGGGGGCTGCCCCCTCATCGGCAAAGGCCGGGATAGAGATGGGCGGTGGCGCGGCTTGTGCCGATTGCCCGACAGCCTGCAGCGCCAAGCTAGCCAAAGTCGCGCTTCGCAAAAATCGCTTAAAAATCCATATATTCATGACAATGCATTAAAATTCCAATGCGAATCATTATCATTCATATAGACTGCATAGACAAGCATGAACAACAGCAGGCAACAAAAAAACCCGCGCATCCAAGGGACACGCGGGCTTCGATAGAAAGAAGAACTCAGACCAAATCAAATGGGCCTTGACTGGCTTCGCCAAAGCTGAAAACGCCGGGGTCTCGGATCGGATCCACATCCACCGGAATCGTGCTTTTAGGTGGAAAGCGCCCTTCGAGCAGCAACTTACTGAGCGGGTTTTCAATCCGCTGCTGAATCGCCCGCTTCAGCGGCCGCGCGCCAAACACCGGGTCAAAACCGACCTTGGCCAGCTCGGCTATGGCGGCTTCCGACACCTCCATCGTCAAGTCCATCTTCTGCAAACGCGCCATCAGTACTTTGAGCTGAATGCGGGCAATCGACTCGATGTTGCTGGCGTCGAGGGCGTGGAAGACCACGGTCTCGTCGATGCGGTTCAAAAACTCGGGCCGGAAGTAGTTCTTCAGCTCGTCGGTCACGGCGTCTTTGATGTCCTCATACGCTTGGCCGACCATCGACTGGATGATGGGCGAGCCGATGTTGCTGGTCATCACGATCACCGTGTTTTTGAAGTCGACAGTGCGGCCTTGGCCGTCAGTCAAACGGCCGTCGTCGAGCACCTGCAGCAAGACGTTGAAAACATCCGGATGGGCTTTCTCAACCTCGTCGAGCAACAACACGCTGTAGGGTTTGCGGCGCACGGCTTCGGTCAGGTAGCCACCCTCTTCGTAACCGACATAACCGGGAGGCGCACCGATCAAGCGAGCGACCGAATGCTTCTCCATGAACTCGCTCATGTCGACGCGGATCAGGTGGTCTTCGCTGTCAAACAAGAAGCCGGCCAGCGCCTTGCACAGCTCGGTCTTGCCAACGCCGGTAGGGCCGAGAAAGAGGAAAGAACCCGTTGGGCGATTCGGGTCACTCAGCCCCGAACGTGAACGGCGGATGGCGTTAGCCACAGCGCCAATGGCTTCATTCTGGCCGACCACGCGCTCATGCAATTTGCCTTCCATTTGCAGCAATTTGTCGCGCTCACCCTGCATCATCTTGGACACGGGAATACCTGTGGCGCGGCTCACGACTTCGGCAATTTCTTCGGCGCCGACTTGCGTGCGCAACAGCCGCGGTGCGTTGGTCGCGCCCTTCTGCTCTTCGTGGTCTTTGGCGGCTTTCAGGCGTTTTTCAAGTTCGGGCAGCTTACCGTATTGCAGCTCAGCGACTTTGTTGAAGTCCCCTTTGCGCTTCAGTTCTTCAATTTGAAAGCGCGTCTTTTCGATCTCTTCCATGACGTCTTTGGAGCCTAGAGCTTGAGCCTTTTCAGCCTGCCAGATTTCGTCAAAGTCAGAGATTTCTTTTTGCAGCTTGACGATTTCTTCTTCAATCAAACTGAAGCGCTTTTGCGAGGATTCGTCTTTTTCGCGGCGCACGGCTTCACGCTCAATTTGCAGCTGAATCAGCCGGCGGTCTAGCTTGTCCATGACCTCAGGCTTGGAGTCCATTTCGATCTTGATCTTGGCTGCTGCTTCGTCGATCAGGTCAATCGCCTTGTCAGGCAAAAAGCGGTCGGTGATGTAGCGGTGGCTGAGCTCGGCCGCAGCGACGATGGCCGGGTCGGTGATCTGCACGCCGTGGTGGACTTCGTACTTTTCCTGCAAACCACGCAGG
>CANFZL010000064.1 GCA_947451205.1 Comamonadaceae bacterium | reverse complement strand
TTTCAACAAAGACAAGCGCCCTAAGCGCAACACACAATCTCTGCTGTTCAAGCGCAAGCGCTTTTGCCGCTTCACCGCTGCTGGCGTGGAAGAGATTGACTACAAAGACATCGACACCCTGCGTGACTTTGTCGCCGAAAACGGAAAAATCATCCCTGCTCGCCTGACCGGCACGCGCGCGATTTTTCAACGCCAAATCAATACCGCCGTCAAGCGCGCTCGCTTCCTCGCGATGCTGCCTTACAGCGACCAACACCGTAGCCTGTAAGGAGCACAAGCATGCAAATTATTCTGCTCGACAAAGTTGTCAATCTGGGCAATCTGGGTGATGTCGTCAAAGTTAAAGACGGCTATGCACGTAACTTCTTGATCCCATCGGGCCGCGCACGTCGCGCTACCGCTGTAGCCATCAAAGAATTCGAAGTCAAGCGCGCTGATCTTGAAAAAGTCGCTGCGGCCAAGTTGGCTGAGTGCCAAGCCCAGGGCGCCAAGCTCGGCGGTACCGTAGTCAAGCTGACACAGAAGGCTGGCGTTGATGGCCGTCTGTTCGGCTCGGTCACGAACGCTGACATCGCTGCGGAACTGACCAAGCAAGGCTTTGCTGTCTTGAAGGCTCAGATCCGCATGCCTAACGGTCCTTTGAAGATCGTTGGCGATCATCCGGTCAGTGTTGCACTGCACACTGATGTGGTGGTTGATGTCACCGTGACGGTGTACGGCGAATCCGCTTAACAGCGATTCAGAGAGCTCAGGCTCCCTCGAAAAAGCCGCTCCTCCGGGCGGCTTTTTCTTTGGCTGATGAACAAGTCCGGTCAGCGATGCGATAGACACCGCATTTCCACGGCCTATCCACATCAGACGCACCTGTTATGCACAGGTTTATCCCAAGGCATTTTGCGACTCTGGCTTTAACATGGTCGTGTTTACAGGAAACCCATGTCTGCCGTACTCTCCACCCTTGACGATGCTGGTTACAGCCCCGACCGGCAAATAGCCCAGCTCCGCATTCCTCCGCATTCGATCGAAGGCGAGTCCAGCGTGCTCGGGGGTCTGTTGCTCGACAACAGCGCCTGGGACCGCGTCGGCGACTTGCTGGTCGACGAAGATTTTTACCGCTACGAACACAAGCTGATTTACGCCTCGGTGGGCGCACTGATCAACGCCAGCAAACCGGCCGATGTGATCACGGTGTTTGAGCACCTGCAAAGCCAAGGCAAGGCCGATGAAGTCGGTGGCCTGAGCTACCTCAACTCACTGGCCCAGTACGTGCCAAGCGCGGCCAATGTGCGGCGCTACGCCGAGATCGTGCGCGAGCGTTCTATCTTGCGCAAACTGGTCAAGGCCAGCGACGAGATCGCCACCAACGCCTTCAATCCGCAGGGCAAGCCCGTCGCCACGATTCTTGACGAAGCTGAACAGAAAATCTTCAAGATCGGTGAGCAAGGTTCGCGCATGAAGCAGGGCTTTCACAGCATGGACACGCTGGTCGTCGAGCTGCTGGACCGCGTCACCGAGATGTCGGAAAACCCGAACGACATCACCGGTGTACCGACTGGTTTTTACGATCTGGATCGGCAAACCTCTGGCTTTCAGGCCGGCGATTTGATCATTCTGGCGGCGCGACCTTCGATGGGTAAAACCGCGCTGGCCATTAACATCGCCGAGCACGTCGCGCTTCATGAAGGCTTGCCGGTGGCGGTGTTCTCGATGGAGATGGGCGCCTCACAACTGGCCGTGCGTATTGTGGGCTCGATTGGTCGGATTGACCAAGGGCATCTGCGCACCGGCAAGCTGTCCGACGAAGAGTGGCCACGGTTGACGGAAGCGATTGAAAAACTGCGCAATGTATCGCTGCACATTGACGAAACGCCGGGTCTGACGGTCAGCGAATTGCGTGCTAATGCACGTCGCCTCGCCCGTCAGTGCGGCAAGCTCGGTTTGATAGTTGTCGATTACTTGCAGCTGATGAGTGTGTCGAGCAGCATGAGTGACGAAAACCGTGCAACGGCGGTGGGCGAAATTTCGCGTGGTCTGAAAATGCTCGCCAAGGAACTGCAGTGCCCGGTGATTGCGCTGTCGCAGCTCAGCCGCGGTGTAGAGTCACGCCCAGACAAGCGCCCGATGATGAGTGACTTGCGCGAGTCTGGCGCGATTGAGCAAGATGCCGACGTGATCATGTTCATCTACCGCGATGAGTACTACACCAAGGAAGCCTGCAAAGAACCAGGTGTTGCCGAAGTCATCATCAGCAAGCAACGAAATGGCCCGACCGGCACCGTGAAGCTGGCCTTCATCAGCCGCATCACGAAGTTTGAAAGTCTGGCCAGCGGGAGCGCTAGCGGCGATTATTGATTTTCATTGCGCTATGCTTCGCGCATGAAATTGCACAACTATTTCCGGTCGTCCGCGTCTTACCGGGTTCGCATCGCTCTGAACCTCAAGGGCTTGGACTACGACTACGTGTCGGTGCACATTGCCCGCGGCGACCACAAAAAGCTGCCGTTTGTGGATTTGTCAGCCGACACGCTGGTGCCCTTGTTGGAGACGGGCGACGAGCGCTTGTCGCAGTCGATGGCGATCATTGAATACCTCGACGAAACGCATCCTGAGCCGCCTTTGTTGCCGGTTGATGCTTTCGGCCGCGCCAAGGTTCGGGCGCTGGCCCAGTCGATCGCCTGCGACATTCATCCGCTCAACAACTTGCGCGTGCTCAAATATTTGGTGCGCCAACTGAAGATCAACGACGAAGCCAAAAACACCTGGTATCGGCACTGGTGCCGTGAGGGCCTCGAAGCTTTCGAGCGTCAGTTGGCGCAGTTGCCGGACTCAACTTATTGCTACGGCGACACCCCGACTTTGGCGGATTGTTGCTTGGTGCCACAGATCTTCAATGCCAGTCGCTTCGACGTCAGCTTTGACGGCTTGCCGCGCACCTTGCGCGCTTACGAAGCCTGCATGGCATTGTCCGCCTTCAAACTGGCAGAACCCGCCGCCTGCCCGGACAGTGAATAACGACGACTGGCTGATCCCGCAATGGCCTGCGCCGGTAGGCATTCGCGCGGTCTTCACAACGCGCCAGGGCGGCGTTTCTCTGTCGCCCTTCGACACGCTGAACTTGGGCGATCACGTCGGAGATGTGGCCGCTGCCGTCGCCGCCAACCGACTGATCTTGCAGCGCGCCATCGGTTGCCGTCCGGTATTTTTGCAGCAAGTCCACGGCACCGGCGTGCTGGAGTTGAGCCATGCCAGCGTCGATGGTTTGTCTGCAGATGCCTGCCTGACGCGGCAACGCGGGTTGGCCTGCACGATCATGGTGGCCGACTGCTTGCCGGTCTTGTTCGCCCATCTGGACCAGCCCGTCGTGGCGGCGGCGCATGCCGGTTGGCGCGGTTTGGCGGGGCACGGCATGCCGGCCAATAAAGCCGCCAAAGTGACACTATTTAACGGCGTTCTTGAGCTCACTTTCAGGCAATTCTCCGCTCTGGTCGGTGCCGACGCTGGCGCGGTGGCGCCCAGAACCATCGCATGGTTGGGGCCCTGTATTGGGCCGACAGCTTTTGAAGTGGGGGCAGAGGTGAAGGCTGCGTTTGAGGTCGTGCAACCGGGGGCAGCTGAGATGTTTGTGCCTGTGCCTGGGCAAACCCATCAAGCAAAATTTTGGGCTGATTTGCCGGGCTTGGCGCGTCTCAGACTGCACGCCCTCGGCATCACGCAAATTTATGGTAATGATGGTACGGATGATTGGTGTACTGTGAGTCGGCCTTCACGTTTCTTTTCGCACCGACGTGACGCTAGCCGTGGTCGCAGTACTGGCCGAATGGCCGCTTGCATCTGGCAGGACTGAACGGTTCGCACTGTCATTGTTTTTTCCGTCATGGTTTTTTCCGTCATGGTTCGTTTTTTGCGATTCTTCGGCCTCTAGTTTTTCCTTGGCCTTGATTGCACGCTTTCGAGCAGGTGTTCTCATGATGTAGAGCACCACCGACAGCGGCAGCAGGCCGTAAAGTAAGAACGTGATCAGCGCTCCGAGGAGGGTGCCGGTGGTGTTAGTGGCTTCGGCAATGCTCATCAAGAGCACGACATAAATCCAGGCGATGGCAATTAAGTACATAAAAATTGAGGCATAGTAAGCTGCATGAAATGATATTTGTACATAGTCTAGACAGCTGTAGACGCTGGCATGAGAGTCTTGTTCAAAAGACCACCGGCTACCCGCTCAATGAAGAGGCAATATGAATTCTGACGCAAATTGGGTAGAAGTCGCTCGAGAATTCCAGGAAACCCTGGGTTCGAGTATGCAAAAGGCCGTGTCCGCCATGAGCGGAGTCAGCTCCGCATTTCCACCTGAGGCACCCAGCGTGTTGATGCAGGGATTGCCTCATGCGAACGGAACTTTGCCCGCGCTCCAGTTTGACCAAACCAAACTACTGGAGATACAACAGGCCTACATCAAAGACGCTAGCGTTTTGTGGAACAACGGGCTGACGCAGGATGCGGCCAACATGCCAACTGACCGGCGTTTCGCCGCTGAAGCTTGGCAGACCAATCCCTTGGCGCACTTTTCTGCTTCTTCTTACATGCTCAATTCGCAAGCCTTGATGGGCATGGCTGAAGCCGTTGAGGGCGATGAAAAAACCAAAGCCCGCGTGCGTTTCGCAGTTGAGCAATGGCTGGCTGCTGCGGCCCCCAGCAATTTTTTGGCCCTGAATGCCGAGGCGCAGAAAAAAGCCATTGAGACCCAAGGCGAAAGCATCGCCCAAGGCCTGCAAAACTTGATGCACGACATGCGTCAGGGCCACGTCTCGATGACCGACGAAAGCAATTTTGAAGTCGGTCAGAATGTAGCCACCACCGAAGGTGCGGTGGTCTATGAGAACACGTACTTCCAGCTGCTTGAATACAAGCCGCTGACGGAAAAAATTCATGAAAAACCCTTGTTGTTGGTACCACCTTGCATCAACAAGTTTTACATTCTTGATTTGCAGCCAGCCAACTCATTGATTCGTTATGCCGTCGAGCAAGGTCACCGCACTTTCGTCGTCAGCTGGCGCAACCCAGACGAGTCGATGCAAGACAAAACCTGGGACGACTACATTGAGCACGCAGCGATTCAAGCGATCCAAGTGACACGTGAGATCACCGGAGCCAAGAGCATCAATGCGCTTGGCTTTTGTGTTGGCGGAACGATTCTGGCAACGGCACTGGCTGTGTTGGCGGCGCGCGGAGAAAAGCCGGTCTCCAGCGTGACCTTTTTGACGTCCTTGCTGGACTTTTCGGATACCGGCATTCTGGATATTTTCATCGACGAGACAGCCGTTAAATTTCGCGAAATGCAGATGGGGCAGGGCGGTCTGCTGAAGGGCCAGGATCTGGCCTCAACCTTCAGCTTTTTAAGGCCGAACGACTTGGTCTGGAATTACGTGGTGGGCAATTACCTCAAAGGTGAAACGCCGCCGCCATTCGACCTGCTCTATTGGAACAGCGACTCGACCAACTTGCCCGGACCGTTTTACGCTTGGTACCTGCGCAACACTTACTTTGAAAACAACCTGATCAAGCCCGGCAAACTGATCGTCTGCGGTCAACCCGTTGATTTGTCAAAGCTCGACATGCCGGCCTATATTTACGGCTCGCGTGAAGACCACATCGTGCCGATTCACGGTGCCTATGCTTCTACCCAAGTGCTCACAGGTACTCTGCGTTTTGTCATGGGCGCATCCGGTCATATTGCCGGTGTGATCAACCCGCCTGCCAAAAATAAACGTTCGTATTGGACCAGCGACAAATTAAAGGTCACCCACGAAGAATGGTTACTTGGTGCGACAGAGCATCCGGGTAGCTGGTGGTCGGATTGGTCGGCGTGGCTCAAGCGACAAGCTGGCAAGCAAGTTGCTGCACCTAAGACCTACGGCAGCCGCAAATACAAAGCCATCGAGCCAGCGCCTGGTCGTTACGTCAAGGTCAAAGCCTGAAACCCGGCATCAAGAACTATCAACTATTCACTAGAAAGAGACAAAAAATGGAAGACATCGTTATCGTTTCAGCGGCTCGTACGGCGGTCGGAAAGTTCGGCGGTTCGCTGGCTAAAACGCCGGCCACCGAGCTAGGCGCTGCGGTCATCAAAGCCTTGATGGAACGCTCGGGCTTGCCGGCCGATCTCGTCGGTGAAGTCATCATGGGACAGGTTTTAGCAGCGGGCGTGGGGCAAAATCCAGCGCGTCAGTCCGTCCTCAAATCTGGTTTGCCACACGCTATTCCCGGCCTGACCATCAATGCGGTCTGCGGCTCTGGACTGAAAGCCGTGATGCTGGCCGCGCAGTCGGTTGCCACCGGTGACAGCGAGATCGTCATTGCTGGCGGTCAAGAAAACATGAGCGCCTCGCCACACGTGCTGAATGGCTCGCGCGACGGTCAGCGCATGGGCGACTGGAAGATGACCGACACCATGATCGTCGACGGCTTGTGGGACGTTTACAACCAGTACCACATGGGCATCACCGCTGAAAACGTCGCCAAGAAATACGGTATTGACCGCGCCATGCAAGACGCGCTGGCGCTGTCCAGCCAGACCAAGGCAGCGGCGGCTCAAGATGCCGGTAAGTTCAAAGATGAGATCGTGCCGTTTTCGATTGCCCAGAAAAAAGGTGACCCGATTATTTTTTCGGCTGACGAATTCATCAACCGCAAAACCAATGCAGACGGCTTGGCCGGTTTGCGTCCAGCCTTCGACAAGGCCGGCAGTGTGACCGCCGGTAATGCGTCGGGTATCAATGATGGCGCCGCCGCGGTGATGGTCATGACAGCCAAGAAAGCAGCGTCCTTGGGTTTGAAACCACTGGCGCGCATTGCCAGCTACGCTACCAGCGGCCTCGACCCAGCGCTGATGGGCATGGGCCCGGTGTCGGCGTCCACCAAGGCGCTGCAACGCGCCGGCTGGAACGCCCAAGACCTCGACTTGCTGGAGATCAACGAAGCCTTTGCCGCGCAGGCTTGCGCGGTCAACAAAGCAATGGGTTGGGACACCAGCAAGATCAACGTCAATGGGGGTGCGATTGCGATTGGTCACCCGATCGGTGCGTCTGGCTGCCGTATTTTGGTGACGCTGCTGCACGAGATGGTGCGCCGCGACGCTAAAAAAGGCATTGCCAGCCTGTGCATCGGCGGTGGCATGGGTGTTGCATTGACATTGGAGCGCTGATCCAGGTCAATTCCCTCGGCGGAGACACATGTCGGGTTCGGCATGCAAATAATAATTTTTAATAAAATCGAAGGACAGAAAAATGACACAGAAAGTAGCTTACGTCACAGGTGGGATGGGCGGCATTGGAACGGCTATTTGCCAGCGTCTTGACAAAGACGGGTTCAAAGTGATTGCCGGTTGTGGCCCGACGCGGGACGCTGCCAAATGGCTGGCTGAGCAAAAATTGCTAGGCCACACCTTCTACGCATCCGTCGGCAACGTCGGTGACTGGGACTCCACAGTGGCTGCTTTTGACAAAGTCAAAGCCGACCACGGCCCGGTCAGTGTGCTGGTCAACAACGCCGGCATCACGCGTGACGGTCAGTTTCGCAAGATGAGCAAGGCCGATTGGGACGCCGTGATTTCGACCAACTTGGACAGCATGTTCAATGTGACCAAGCAGGTCATTGAAGGCATGATTCAAGCGGGCTTTGGCCGCGTCATCAATATCTCTTCGGTCAACGGTCAAAAGGGTCAGTTCGGCCAAGTCAATTACTCGACTGCCAAGGCTGGTTTACATGGTTTTACCATGGCTCTGGCGCAAGAAGTGGCCAGCAAAGGCGTGACCGTCAATACCGTCAGTCCGGGCTACATTGGCACCGACATGGTCAAGGCGATCCGGCCAGACGTGCTTGAGAAAATTGTCTCTGGCGTGCCGGCCAAGCGGCTCGGTCAGCCTGAAGAAATAGCCTCGATCATTTCCTGGATTGCTTCTGACGAAGGCGGTTACGCCACCGGTGCCGACTTCTCGCTCAACGGTGGTTTGCACATGGGCTGAAAGCGCTTGATGCTTTTGAAAAACCTGCTTTGGCAGGTTTTTTTACGACTGCTTACAGCGGTTGGTGACGAATCAGTTGTTGTCGCTTGCGTAGGACGGCGCTGACATAAAGCAATTGGTTTGGCTGATACCTCATCAGCCGCCAATCGATCATCATCAAGCATTGTCAAAAAACCTCTCTGCAGGGTATTTATGTTGAGACTCGTCCAATTCACTGGTTGGTTTAACAAACATCGACTTTCAGTTGGAGTTGTGTTGTATTGCTGCGTGGTCGCAGTGCTGGCAAGTGCAACAGCGTTGATATCAACTGATTTGCCATTCACCGGCTTTCGGCATGTGGTCAAGGGTGCGTTGCAGGCTTTCAAAATTTAAAAGGTCATGGTCATGTTTTTATTGACACTTTTGCCTGGTCAAGATAGTCCAACGGGTCCTAAAGAGCCCTCTGAGTCCCGTGCTGGGTCGCGCAAAAAAGAACGTTCATCGCCTCGATTTGCCTGATGGTGGTCAGCTGACTCCCAACTCAATGGAGACAGTAGCATCTGTCTTACGAGCAGATTAGCAACATCTGCGGGCACGGAGCCCTCCCCGGATCAATACCCTCAAGCTATTCCGCGTTATGTGGAAATGGTCAAAATCACTAGGCTCAGCGCAACCTTTGCGCTATTGATCATTGAGGGAGTCTTTATGCATGACGACGAGCGCTGTTGCGGAACAGGCACCTGCATCATTGATGCGCAGGGTGCGTGTTGGTGCGGTCAAGTATGGGATGGCGAAAAAATGTGCCATCCCGTGCAAACCCCTCCTTTAGCCGATGCGGAATCTCCATTAAAGTAATGTGATGAAAGCCCTTAGTTTGAATGCTGATGTGGCACAGCGCTGC
This sequence comes from Comamonadaceae bacterium, assembly GCA_947451205.1. Classification (GTDB taxonomy): domain Bacteria; phylum Pseudomonadota; class Gammaproteobacteria; order Burkholderiales; family Burkholderiaceae_C; genus Polaromonas. The sequence continues at coordinate 3,074 of CANFZL010000064.1, read as the reverse complement.
ATCTTGAACAGCCATGCATTGCCTTGGCAGCCCTCACCGTCGCCGCTAGTGCATCGCCGTTTGTTGGCGCGAGAGGGCGGAGAGGTAGCTCGTGCTACTTCAGTTGTGCGCTATGACCCTGGCGCTCAATTTGATTTGCACACGCACGCTCTGGGCGAAGAAATCTTGGTGCTTGAGGGAACCCTGAGCGACGAGTCGGGTGACTACGGCCCTGGCACTTACATCAAGAACCCGCCGGGTTCTTCGCACGCCCCTTTTTCTGAAGGTGGTTGCACCTTGTTCGTCAAGCTGCGTCATATGGACCCGCATGACCTAGCGCGCGTGGTCGTGCCGACCCGGCAAGCGCAGTGGCGCCAAGGTATGGTGTCCGGCCTGACCGTCTTGCCGTTGTCCGAGTTCGGCACCAGCCACACCGCCATGGTGCAGTGGGCGCCAGGCACGTACTTCAATCCGCATCGTCATTACGGCGGAGAAGAGATTTTCGTGATCGAAGGCGTCTTCTCCGATGAGCATGGCGACTACCCGCATGGCAGTTGGCTGCGCAGTCCGCATCTGAGCCAGCACCAGCCTTTCAGTCGTGAAGGGTGTCTGATTTTGGTTAAAACCGGGCACCTTCTGGATGCCTAGCCGCAACGCCATCGTGCAAGAACTCACAGTTGCCGACATCTCACGCATCATCGAGATGGCTTGGGAAGACCGCACGCCTTTCGAGGCGATAGCGGTGCAATTCGGCTTAAACGAGTCGGCGGTGGTCGCCCTCATGCGCCTTCACATGAAGCCCTCGTCGTTTCGCATGTGGCGCAAAAGAATGGCCGGTCGAGTGACCAAGCACGGCGTGCTGCGGGGTGCCAAGTTGCTGCGACACCGCGCCTCCCACACACGGCAGTAGTTGTGCTTGAGCGTGCCTTGGTTTGGTTCAAACGCGATCTGCGGGTGCATGACCATGCGGCTCTGGCAGCTGCGCAGAACCATCATGACGCCCTCGGCCTGTTCATCATTGAACCCGAATGGCTGCAAAGTCGCGAATGTGACTCTAGCCACGTGGACTTTGCGCTGGGCTGTCTCAGCGAATTACGTACCGCCTTGGCCTCGCGCGGCATGCCGCTGCTGGTGCGCGTTGGCCCTGCTATGGAGGTTCTTGAAAAACTGCATGTTGAGGTGGGCTTCACCCATGTGTTGAGCCATGAAGAAACCGGCACGGGTTGGTCCTACCAGCGCGATTTAAATGTCGCCGCATGGTGCCGATCGCAGCAAGTGCTGTGGCAAGAATTCACGCAGACTGGGGTTGTTCGCCGACTGCGCAGCCGCTCGGGCTGGGCCAAACGTTGGCAGGCGCGGATGGACGCGCCTGTGCATTTGCCCGGCCCGAACTTCAACGCCGCAGTGTCATTGGTGCAGCCCGACTTGCCGACAATCGCCAGTTTGGGGTTTTTGCCCCACGGCAAGACCTTGCAAGCGGCCGGCGAACAAGCCGCTAAGCAAACACTCCGATCTTTTTTACAATCACGCGGCCACAACTATCGCAAAGCCATTTCAAGCCCACTCTCTGCGCAAGACAGTTGCAGTCGGTTGAGCCCACATCTGGCCTTTGGCACGTTGTCGATGCGAACGGTGCACCAAGCCACTGAGGCCGTTATCGCCAGCACCAACGACCGCAGCTTGGCCTACGCGCTGCGTGGCTTTGCCGGGCGGCTCCGCTGGCACTGCCATTTCATGCAGAAGCTGGAAGACGAACCTGGTATTGAATTCAACAACTTTGCACGCGCTTGCGACGGACTGCGTGAGAACGACTTCAACCAAGAGCACTTTGCGGCCTGGTGTGCGGGGCGAACCGGCTACCCCATGGTGGACGCCTGCATGCGCTCGCTCAAAGCCACCGGCTGGCTTAACTTTCGGATGCGGGCGATGCTGGTTAGTTTTTCAAGTTATCACCTGTGGCTGCACTGGCGTGAACCGGGCCTCTTTTTGGCTCGTCAATTTTTAGACTTCGAGCCTGGGATTCATTGGAGCCAGATGCAGATGCAAAGTGGCACCACCGGCATCAACACCTTGCGCATGTATTCACCCACCAAGCAGGCACATGACCAAGACCCTGAGGGCCTTTTTATTCGCCGCTGGCTGCCCGAGTTGGTGCGTGTGCCACTGCCTTACTTAGCCGAGCCTTGGAAGATGGACATCAGCGTGCAGCGCATGGTGGGTTGCATCATCGGCTTGGACTATCCGGCACCTATCGTCAACGAAAAAGTCGCACTGAAGTTGGCCAAAGACCGACTTTATGGTTTGCGTCAGACCTCTGCTGCGCGGCTTGAGGCGGGTGGCGTGCATGCCCGTCACGGCTCACGCAAAAGCGGTTTGCCTCCAACTGGGCAAGGCGCTAAGGCCAAGCGCGCGGCCAAAAAGTTGACAGAAACATCTTCACAAGGCGATCTGTTCGGCTAACCACACCCATGAAAAAAGACTTCAAAGGCAACAAACAATCCCTGCCCAGCAAACCCTGTGCTGTTTGCAGCCGCACCATGACGTGGCGTAAGGCGTGGGCTAAAAACTGGGAGTCCGTTTTGTATTGCTCGGATGCTTGTCGCGCGGCAAAGAATGCCGCGCGTTGAGCGACTGCCTTTACATCGCCCGTCACCGGGATATTTTTTTGCGTCAGGGCAACTGCGAGAATAGAGCACTCGTCAGCATTCGACATGGCGAACGATTCAATCAAGTTACGTTCTAAAGTGGAAAAAAAGCAATCAATTCAACACGGCCTATCTGGAAAATTATCGGTGGCCCCGATGATGGACTGGACCGATAAGCATTGCCGTTACTTTCATCGGCTCTTGAGCCGCCATGCGCTGCTGTACACAGAGATGGTCACCACCGGCGCTTTGCTGCATGGTGATGTGCCGCGGCATTTGCGCTTTAACGCGGAAGAACATCCTGTTGCCCTGCAGTTGGGGGGCAGCGAACCGGCTGATCTGGCGCGGGCTGCGCGGCTGGGTGAAGAGTGGGGTTACGACGAGATCAACTTGAACTGCGGTTGCCCGAGTGAACGCGTGCAGCGCGGTGCTTTTGGCGCTTGCCTGATG
>CANFZL010000063.1 GCA_947451205.1 Comamonadaceae bacterium | reverse complement strand
ACAAGTCCACGCTTGCCGCAGTGCCGCGCTAGAAGGTCGATGCCGATGACTGTTTTGCCTGAAATGCCAGGGTGCGAGGCACCCCGCGAAGGGCCAATACAGTGCGATGAGTCGACGTTTTGCGAATACAACAACGGAATACCAAGTGCATAGCCCCACGGGCTGTGCACGGATCTTGATGAGATCAAGCCTTTTTATGGTTAGCCTCCTGATGACAACTTTGGTTGAACTGGTTTTTTTATGCCTGCGGCGCCTTATGGCCCCGCTTCAGGGCATGAGCTCACCTGAAACCTCTGCCTCACGGACACGCGCTGCTATTTCATTTATAGCAAATAACCTGTTGGCCCCAGCTCATCCCATCCACGCGCCCACGCCCAGACTTCTCGCTTGACCGCTCTTTTTTGAGCAGTCCTACCGAGTACGTCAAAAGCTCTCCGGCAATTCCCCACGTTCGCATCACGTCAGCTTCAGGCATCGTTAGCCCAATTTGGGCAGTTGAATGCTCGAGAGAATTCTCGAGGCCAGAACGATAAGGAATTCCGATGAAACGGATGCTGATTAACGCCACCCAGACCGAAGAACGCCGGTTGGCCATTGTTGACGGACAAAAACTCCTCGACTACGAAATTGAAGTTGAAGGACGCGAACAGCGCAAGGGCAACATCTACAAAGCCGTCGTCACGCGCGTCGAGCCTTCGCTGGAAGCCTGCTTTGTTGACTACGGCGAAGACCGTCACGGTTTTCTGCCATTCAAAGAAATTTCACGCAACTACTTTGCTGCCGGCGTTCCTGTCAATCAGGCACGCATCAATGATGTGATCCGTGAAGGCCAAGAACTGATGGTTCAGGTCGAAAAAGAAGAACGCGGCAACAAGGGCGCAGCCCTCACCACTTTCGTCAGCTTGGCGGGTCGTTACGTCGTGCTGATGCCCAACAACCCACGCGGTGGCGGTGTCAGCCGCCGTATCGAAGGCGACGACCGGGCAGAGCTCAAAGAAGCCATGGACCAGCTGGAATACCCGGCCGGCTCCAGCATCATTGCGCGTACTGCCGGCATTGGCCGCAGCGCCCCTGAACTGCAATGGGATCTGAACTACCTGATCAAGCTCTGGACTGCCATTGAAGGTGCCGGCAAGGGGGGCAAAGGCGCCTTCCTGATTTACCAGGAATCGAGTCTGGTGATTCGCGCCATTCGCGACTACTTCAACAACGACATCGGCGACATTCTGTTCGACACCGACGACGTCTACGAACAAGCCCGCCAGTTCATGGCGCATGTCATGCCTGAGCATGAGCACCGCGTCAAACGCTACCGCGATGACGCACCGCTGTTCTCGCGTTTCCAGATCGAGCACCAGATCGAATCGGCTTACGCACGCACTGTGCAACTGCCATCCGGCGGCGCCATCGTGATCGACCACACCGAAGCACTGGTATCGGTCGACGTCAACTCGGCCCGCGCCATCAAAGGCGGTGACATTGAAGAAACCGCCACCCGCACCAATTTAGAAGCCGCTGACGAAGTGGCCCGCCAAATGCGCTTGCGCGACTTGGGTGGCCTGATCGTCATCGACTTCATTGACATGGAAGAAAGCCGCAATCGCCGCGACGTCGAAAACCGCCTGCGCGATGCGCTGCGTCAAGACCGTGCCCGCGTGCAGTTCGGCACCATCAGCAAGTTCGGTCTGATGGAAATGAGCCGTCAGCGTCTGCGCCCGGCCCTGTCCGAAGGTGCGTCGATTCCTTGCCCGCGTTGCGGTGGCTCTGGCCACATCCGCGACACCGAAAGCTCGGCATTGCAAATTTTGCGCATCATTCAGGAAGAGTCGATGAAAGACAGCACGGCCTCGGTGCTGTGTCAGGTGCCGGTCGATGTGGCCTCGTTCCTGCTGAACGAAAAGCGTTCAGAGATTGCCAAGATCGAAATGAAGCAGCGCATCAACGTGTTGCTGGTGCCGAACAAAACACTCGAAACACCCAACTACAAGCTCGAGCGCCTGAAGCACGACGACCCGCGTCTGGACAACATCGAAGCCAGTTACAAAATGGCGGAAGAAATGGAAGACCCGACTCTGGTCACACGCCGCAGTCAAGAAAAGCACAACAAGCAAGAACCGATCATCAAAGGTGTGCTGCCTGACATGCCAGCGCCAATCGCAGCGCCCAAGCCAGATGTCGCGGCCAAGCCCGTGGCAGCAGCCCAACAGCGCGCACCGCTGGCAGCCCGCACACCGGCGGCACCAGTTGCCGAAAAAGGTTTTTTTGGCTGGCTCAAAAACCTGTTTTCTGGCGATGACTCAGCAGCAGCAACACCCGCGAACGAAGTGAAAAAAGACGAGCGCGGCGAAGGCCGTCGCGATGAGCGTGGTGAACGCGGCGAGCGTTCCGAGCGCGGCGAACGCGGTGGCCGTGATGCGCGCCGCGGTGGTCGTGGTGGACGCGGTGAACGCACCGAAGGCCGCCCAGAAGGCCGCGCTGAGCGCACAGGCGAACGCGGTGCTGAGCGAGGCGAAGGCCGCGCTGACCCACGTCGCGAACGCAGCCCAGAAGGTCGTCCTGAGGGCCGTCCTGAACGCGCTCCCGCCGAAGGCCGTGCTGAAGGTGGCCGCGACAATGGTCGCAATGCAGACCGCTCCGGCGAAGCTCGCCCAGACTTGCGCGCTGAAGGCCAGCCCCGCAGCGAAGGCCGTGGTGACCGCACCCGCCGTGATCGTCCAGAACGCACAGACCGTGGTGCTGAGCGCACCGGCGCACCCCGCGACGCCGCCCAAGAAGAACTGGCACTCGCCAATCAGGCCGCCATGGCAGCCGCTGCACGCGGTGATGTGACCGCACCGGAAGCCGGACGCGAAGAGCGCCAGCCCCGTGAAGCACGTGAACCCCGTGAGCCACGTGAGCCACGCGAAAGCCGTGGTGATGGTCGCCGCGAACGCGGTGGTCGTCGTCCTGAACGCCGTGATGACGCACCTGCGGCTGACGGTAGTCAACAAGCTGCTTTTGCCGATGGCAATGCACCGGACGTCCGTGCTGAACGCACCGAACGCACTGAGCAGTCAGTCACTACTGATGCGACAGCGCAAGGCAACGAGTCCGCTGCCGGCCAAGATGACACCCAAGAACGCGCACCCCGCGAACGTCGCAGCCGTGACCGTTATGGTCGCGAACGCCGTGAACGTGGTGACCGTGCAGAGTCATCGTCAGACCAAGCAGCTGACGCCAACACCAGCACTCAAGCCTTCGCGCCTGTGCAGCTGGTCAACGCAGAAGCCAGCCCGGTTGTGACGGTGAGCGAAGTGGTTGCCACACCAGCAGCAACACCTGCCGCGATCATCGTGCCTGCACCCGTTGCAGTGCCAGCACCGCAAGTGGCGAGCGCACCAGCGCCAGTCGCTCGCGCCTTGCCCCAAGTGGCGTCGTATGACCTCCCTTTGCAAGACTTGGCTCAGGTCGCCAGCGCCTCGGGTCTGCAGTGGGTCAACTCCAACACCAGCAAGATCGCTGAAACGCAAGCAGCCATGGCTGCCGAGCCGCGTCCAGCCCACGTGCCACGCGAGCGGGCCCCTGTGGTCGCCGTGCCAGCGAGCCCTTTGGTGTTGGTCGAGACCAAGCGTGACCTGAGCAACATGACGCTGCCTTTTGAAGAAGCAGCTCCCACGCAGCGTCCGCAGTAATGCAGCCATAGCGACAGTCTCCAGTCCACGCATCACGCCGGACTGGAACTTAAAAAGGCGACTCAATGAGTCGCCTTTTTTTATGCCCTGAGCGGTATCGCTACCATGGCAACATGACAACGCCTTTCTTTGCGCTGCCTATCTGGCTGCACAACGCCGTTCCCGAGATACAGAGCCTGCTGCCCGGGCTGGCCACCTTGCTGCATCTGTCGCTGGCGCTCGCTGTGACATTGCACGCCCTGCTGACGCGCCGCAATGTGTCGGCCACGGTCGCCTGGATCGGACTGGCTTGGCTGACGCCCATCGTTGGCGCGCTGCTCTACCTGATGCTGGGCGTTAACCGCATCCAGCGCGCAGGTGTTGCGCTAGACCTGAAAACGGCTTGGCAGCGCGAGCACCAACGCGCGGGCAGTCATGTGGCTGCCATTGGCAGTGCCGCTGGACCCGACGCCCCCAGTTCATTCGCGCTGGCCGGCATCAACCGGCTGGCTCGACAAACCACCGGCAATGCCCTGCTCGGCGGCAACGCCATCAAGCCACTGATCAATGGCGACGAAGCCTACCCGGCGATGCTGGCGGCGATGGAGTCCGCACGCCACTCAATCACGCTGGTGACCTATATTTTTGACCTTGACGACGTCGGCCGCACATTCGCTGACGCGCTGGTGCGGGCCCAGCAACGCGGCGTTCAGGTGCGGGTGCTGATCGATGCAGTGGGCGCACGCTATAGCCACGGTCGCATGGTCGTGTACCTGAACAGCGGCGGCGTCACGGCAGCAGCATTTCTGCCGCCACGCTTTCTCGGCCTGCTGGCCCACGCCAATCTGCGCAACCACCGCAAAATCATGGTCATCGACGGCGTGCAAGGCTTCACGGGCGGCATGAACATTCGGGCCGGGCATTGGTTAGCACGCCAACCCAAGTCCCCGGTGCGCTGCCTGCACTTCTCGGTCCGTGGCCCCGTCGTGGCCGACATGCAGCGCGCCTTCGCCATCGACTGGGCCTTCAGCACCGGCGAGGCGCTGCTGGGTGAGACTTGGTTTGCACAAGCCAGAGATTGCGGGCCAGTGTTGGCGCGTGGCGTTTCCGACGGCCCCGATGGTGACATCGATCACATGCGCCATGTGATGCTGGGAGCACTGGCCTGCGCACGGCAAAGGGTGGCCATCATGACGCCCTACTTTTTGCCCGACGAGGTGCTACTGACCACCCTGCAAATCACCGCCTTGCGCGGCGTCACGGTGGACATCGTGCTGCCAGCCCGCAGCAACCTGCCGCTGATGGACTGGGCCATGCGGCCACCAATGGGCCGGTTGCTGGCGGCCGGCTGCAGGGTTCACCTGTCGCCGCCGCCGTTCGATCACTCCAAAATGTTTCTGGTCGACGATGCCTGGTCGTTGATTGGCTCCACCAACTGGGATGCGCGCAGCCTGCGGCTCAATTTTGAATACAACCTGGAATGCCATGACACGCAACTGGTGACGCAACTTGATACCCTGCTTCATATGCGCATGTCAGAGGCAGAGACGCTTGATGCAACTGTACTGGCGCGCCAGTCCTTGGCCGGGCAACTGCGCGACCGTCTGGCCGGCTTGCTGTCGCCCTATCTGTAAACCTGGGTCAAAACTCAGGCTTCAGCCGCGTGTCGATAAGCCTTCTGCACGGCGACTTCTTCGCCACGCTGCTCGGCTAACACCGCCAGCGAAAGCCAAGCCTTGCGCTTGAGTACAGCATCTTGCAAGGACAGCACTGCGTGAGACAGCAATTGCTGCGCCTTGCCCCAGAGCTGACGCTTCAGGCAGGCCATGCCGGCCAAGTATTCGAAATTAGCGTCGCCTGGACGGGCCTGTAAAGCGGCTTCGATACGCGCCAGCCAGACAGCATCGATCGCATCGAGGCTATCTTCGAGCGCCAGAATGAATTTCACGCGAAGGTTATCGCCGAGCTCAGAGCGCGGCTTCATCACCACGTCCCACGCGCCAGCCAGCCAATGGCGAGCCACTGCGGCGTCACCCTTCAACAACATCAAGCGCGAAGCCGCATGAACGGCCAGTTCAGGCATGGTGCGTTCGACATCGTCCAGCGACAGCCAGACGTGAGTCAATTGCTCCGGGTCATGCGCGGCGTTGAGCAATTCAAGCGCCAACCCACGAACGATGCTTTGTGCCGCCGTTGGAGAAAATGCCCTGTGTTTAACCAGCAGCCGGGCTGTTTCAAGTGCCTCCGAGGTCTGACCGGCGAGCCGCGCAGCCTGCAGTCTCATTCTCAGAGCCAGTGTGCGACGACCGGCGCCTTGGGGAAGCTGGCTCAGCCATTCCATCGCCATCCTCGGTTCACGGTCTTCGATCGCCCAGCGCGCAGCACGCAACTGAATGCCTTCTTGGGTTTCAAGTACGGTACGGTTCGCCGTCCCCTCAAGCGCTTGCTTCAAGTGCTGATCACGGACTCTGCGGTTTTGCAAAGATTGCGCGCTTTCGGCCACCAGCAGGTGTGCCAGCGACCGCAGCTGTTGCGAGCGCTCGGGCTGATGCCCTGAGTCTGCTCCCACATCGAGAATCAACTCGCTCATGTTTTTTTCTTGCAGCAAGGCATTCTCAGCAGAACGCGAAGCGCGGATGAACCGACCGGCCAGCAGATGCGCCAGCCCGTCCATCAAGGCAGCGTACATAGCACGTTCTTTTTGCTGGGCACGCCAGCGCCGCGCCTGCCTCGGCAGCGACGCCACCACGCTCAAGGCCTTGAGTGCAAAGTGCAGCAGCGTAAAAGCCGCTACCAATACCAGCAGCATCAAATTAAATGACAAATCGACCCGGTACGGCGGCCAAAAAAGCGTCACGACGGCATGGTTATTGCCAGCCAAAAGGGCCACGGCTACAGCCACACCAAACAGGGCAACAAACCAAAGAGCGGCGCGCATAAGCTGATTGTGTATCTGAAGTCTTAACGGCCAGCGGCCGCTGTGGCCAAGGCGGCCAGGGTCTCGTCAAAACGCGGCAACTCGCCGGTTCGGAGTTGCGCCTGCGTCTGCTGGAGCAAGACTTTTGCAACCTGGGTCTTGCGCGACGAAGCGTCAAAATAACGCGACAAACTGGTCTGCACGCTGGCCAGATCAGAGCGGGCCGCATCGGTTTGCCGCGACAGCAGCGCCAAGCGTGCATTGAGCAATTTAAGCTTGATGTTTTCGCGCAGAAAGTAAGACTGCTCCGGCGCCAACAAGGCAGCCTCGGGTCGGTCAATCCGGCTCACACGCAACAGGCTTTGGGCGTCTTCACGCAGGCCTTGCAGGACACGACCCGACCAGTTGCTCAACGCCTGAGCATCAAATAATCGTGAAAGACCAGTGCGCCCAGCGTCAGCGGTGGGAGCCACGATAGCCGACGAAGGCAAGGGCTCAACCACTGGCTCAGTCAGACCCGCAGTGGCTTGACTCACGCCGAGCACCATCTCGTTGGTCATCGGCAATTCATCGATCTGACGCACCAGTTCGTCAAGCTTTAACAGCATCGCCGGGACATCGGTGAGGGCCGCACTCTTGATGCGTTCGGCGTCTTTGACAATGGCACGCTGCACCGGGGTCAAGCGTGGCTGGGCCGCACGCGCCAAGCGTTGTTCGGCAGACTTGAGTGCCGCTAACAAGGGCTCGGCGCTGCCGGTCAGCTGCGCCTGTTGCTGAGCCAGCCGCAGGTTGGCTTCCAACTCAATCACCAAGTTGTCATCGCGTGAACGCGACAATTTTTGTATCAGATCTTCGAGCTGGCCACGTTGCAAGCTGACCTCGCTGATCCGGTTTTCAGTCACAGCCAAACGCGCGGCGAGTTCACGGCTGCTTTCTTGGGCTTGGCGGGCCAGCGTTCGGGCCTCGACCGCTTGGGCTCCGGTGTCGGTGCTACGGCGCGCCAGCTCTTCTTGAATATGACTGAGCTTTTGCCACAACAGCAAACTACCCAAAGCACCCGCCAGCGCTAGGATCAGCACAACCAGCGCCAAGGTGCGCGAGCGCCACCAAGCGCTGGCAACAGTGGAAGACACGGGCGGAAATGACGCAACAGGCGCGCCAAGGTTTGCCGAAGCGGCCGAAGTGGGTGTTGAAGGAATGTCACTCATGGATGCACCAATTCTATCGATGCCACGATGTCGTCCAGCGCCGGTCGTGACTCGATAACAACACCCCAACCCGCCGCCTGTGCCGCCTGAGCGATTCTGCGGTGTGTGGCGATGGCTTTGGCCTGCGACCAATCAGTGCCCTGAGGCAAATGCGCCAAGGCTTCAGAACTGCTGAAAAGCCAGACCGATCCATCGCGTTGACTGGCGGCAATGCGCTGCAGTTGCGCCGGCGTGAAACGCGGTGCACGGCGTTCGTAAACCACCACAAAATCAACCGATGCACCCGCATTTTCAAGCTGACGTGCCAGCCATTCACGGCCAGTCGCAACCGCTTCCAAAGTGCCGCTTTGCCCGCGCACGATCAACACGCGCTGCCCAGCCCAATCACGCTGGCCGATGACTTGCCACAAGGCTTCCGAGTCAAACTGCGCGGCGTCGGCGTGCGGCGTGTCGATCTGCGCCGCCGGCACACCCTGTGCCGCCAACACCTGTTCGGTGCCAGGGCCGGGAGCCATGAAGCGAACATGGGGCAACGCGGTCAAGTCATGTGCAGGCGGCTCGGCCTCTGGGCGTCTAGCGGCAAAAAAATGCTCAACTGCATTGCCACTGACAAACATCACAGCGGCGTAATGGCTCAACTTCGCCCAAGCAGCACGCGCCGCCGACACATCAGGCGCGCTGGCAATCTCAATCAACGGCAAGGCTTCGGCGTTGATGCCGCGCTGCTGCAGTTGGTCTACCCAGCGCTGGGCATCCGGCGCGGGCCGGGTGACGATGACGCTACCAACTCGCTCGAGGCCTTTAACTTGTTCAGGCGTTGGCATTTGAGGCCCAGACCGCGCCCCCGGCACGCAGCAGCGCAGCCACATGCTCCCCAAGCGCTTGAGCCTCGGCAAAATCACGCACCAGCGCATGGTGCTGCACCCGCACCAAGGGCGTTGTCAACTTCGGCTCAGCGCTTGGCAATGCGTCAGGCCCAGCAGAACCCGGGTCGCCCCAAGCTGCTTCAAGCAGCATCTCGCCGGCCGCCTGGCCACTCGTGAAGGCGGCCAGAGGCATTGAACAACTGCCGCCCATGGCGCGTGACACCGTGCGCTCAGCGGTCACGGCCAGCCAGGTGGCTTGGTGCGCCAGCAAGGCCAGTGCGCCAATCAAGTCTTGGCGGTCTGCCCGCACTTCCATACCAAGCGCGCCCTGACCTGCGGCGGGCAACATGGTGTCAGGCTCAAAGGTGGCTCGAATGCGGCTGTCGAGTCCCAAACGTTTGAGTCCAGCAGCAGCCAGCACGATCGCATCGTAATCACCTTCGTCGAGCTTTCGCAGACGGGTGTCGAGGTTGCCTCGCAAGGGTTCAATACGCAGGTCAGGCCGCAATGAATTCAAAATCACCAAGCGCCGCAAGCTGGACGTACCGACCACAGCACCCGCCGGCAAGGCGGCCAGCGAGGCATGGTGATTCGACACAAACGCATCGCGCGGATCTTCGCGCTCCAGCACGCAGGCCAAGGCAAAACCAGCGGGCAAATCCATCGGCACGTCTTTCAGCGAATGAACGGCGATGTCAGCGCGGCCATCCATCAACGCCGTCTCCAGTTCCTTGACGAACAAGCCCTTGCCCCCCACTTTGCTAAGTGAACGGTCCAAAATTTGGTCGCCCAAGGTGGTCATGCCGAGCAGCTCTACTTGCCAGCCCAAGCGGCTTTCAAGTAAAGCCTTGACGTGCTCAGCCTGCCAGAGAGCCAAGCGGCTTTCGCGCGTGGCGATCACCACCTTTTTGATCGGCGAAGGCTGTTCGCCGTCTGAATTTTCCGCTGTGTTTTTAGGTGTGATCACTGGTAACTGCCTCGTTTTCATTCAATTCTTTGAATGCTAGCATGCAGACTTTCGCTTGTCAGAGCGACTACTGCGCTACGTAACTCAGACTGAATGCAAGGACAGATAAAATCAGCGGCTTGGCCTTGCACCAGCCTAGCTCGTTCAAGGTCCCCATTTCACCGCTCCCGCCCGCCCGTCACACCCACAAGCGTGGCCCTGAAAGTTCTTTCGTGAATCAATTCGACAAAAAATCCCAAGCTTGGTCTGCCCTGTTTTCAGAGCCGATGAGTGACCTCGTCAAGCGCTACACCTCCAGCGTATTTTTTGACAAACGCCTGTGGCAAGCGGACATCACCGGATCACTGGCGCATGCCGACATGCTGGCGGTGCAAGGCATCATTGCGACCGCCGACCACGCCTCCATCAAAGGCGGCATGGCGCAGATCACGGCTGAAATCGAGTCCGGCGCGTTCGAATGGAAACTGGATCTTGAAGACGTTCACCTCAACATCGAAGCCCGCTTGACGCAACTGGTGGGTGACGCCGGCAAACGCCTGCACACCGGTCGCAGCCGCAACGACCAAGTCGCCACCGACGTGCGGCTGTGGCTGCGCGGTGAGATAGATTTGATCGGCGAGTTGCTGATCGAGCTGCAAACCGCCTTGATCAACATCGCCGAGAAAAATGTCGAGGTCATTCTGCCCGGCTTCACGCACTTGCAAGTCGCTCAGCCCGTGAGCTTTGGCCACCACATGCTGGCCTATGTCGAGATGTTTGCGCGCGATGCCGAACGCATGCTCGACGTGCGCAAGCGCGTGAATCGCCTGCCCTTGGGTGCGGCTGCATTGGCCGGCACCAGCTACCCGCTGGACCGCGAACACGTGGCGCGCGCACTCGGCATGGTCGACGAGCAAGGCCTTCCGGCAGTTTGCCAAAACAGCCTAGATGCCGTCAGCGACCGTGACTTCGCCATCGAATTCACCGCAGCCGCCACATTGGCGATGGTGCACACCAGCCGTCTCAGCGAAGAACTGATTCTGTGGATGAGCCAGAGCTTTGGCTTCATCGATCTGGCCGACCGTTTTTGCACCGGCTCATCGATCATGCCGCAGAAGAAAAACCCGGACGTGCCCGAACTCGCCCGCGGCAAAACCGGCCGCGTGGTTGGCCATTTGATGGGCTTGGTGACGCTGATGAAGGGCCAACCGCTGGCCTACAACAAAGACAACCAGGAAGACAAAGAGCCGCTGTTCGACACTGTCGACACGCTGAAAGACACGCTGCGCATTTTTGCCGAGATGGTGGGCGGCATCACCGTCAAACCTGAAGCCATGGAACGCGCCGCCTTGAAGGGCTACGCCACCGCCACCGACTTGGCTGACTACATGGTCAAAAAAGGACTGCCCTTCCGTGACGCCCACGAAGCCGTCGCCCACGCAGTCAAAACCGCCATCGGCCAAGGTGTAGATTTGTCAGAGTTGCCACTGGCCACGCTGCAAAGCTTCAATCCCAAAATTGAGCAAGACGTCTACGAGGTCTTGAGCCTGCGTGGTTCACTCAATGCACGCAACACCTTGGGCGGAACAGCCCCGGCGCAGGTGCGGGCGCAGATTGCGCGGCATCGCGTGCGTTTGCAGTAAGACGAGAGCCATGGACTGCCGCGCTTCGCTCGCAGTGACGGCTGAGGCTGCATGGGCGGCCATCGAAATGACAACCGCATCTGAGACAACCACAAGGAAACCAGAACCATGCCCGTGATCACCAACATTGAAGACCTGCGCGTGCTGGCCGAAAAGCGCGTGCCCCGCATGTTTTACGACTACGCAGACTCAGGCTCTTGGACAGAGGGCACGTACCGCGCCAACGAAACTGATTTCCAAAAGATCAAGCTGCGCCAGCGCGTCGCCGTCAACATGGAAAACCGCAGCACCGCGACCAAGATGGTCGGTGTGAACGTGAAGATGCCGGTGGCGATTGCACCGGTCGGGCTGACGGGCATGCAGCATGCCGATGGTGAAATCAAGGCAGCCAAGGCCGCAGAGAAATTCGGCATTCCGTTCATCTTGTCGACCATGAGCATTTGCTCGATCGAAGACATTGCAGCCAACACCCAAGCGCCCTTTTGGTACCAGCTGTACATGATGCGTGACCGCGAAGCCATGGCCGCCATGATTGAGCGCACGCGCAAAGCCGGTTGCACTGCGTTGGTGTTGACGCTGGATTTGCAAGTCATTGGCCAACGCCACAAAGACTTGAAAAACGGCCTGACTGCGCCACCCAAACCAACGCTCGCCAACATCATCAACCTGATGACCAAGCCACGCTGGTGCCTCGCTATGGCGGGCACGCGCCGGCATACCTTTGGCAATTTGGTGGGCCATGTCAAAGGCGTGAGTGACATGAACTCGCTGGCGGCTTGGACCAATGAACAGTTTGACCCCAGCTTGTCTTGGGCCGACGTGGCCTGGGTCAAAGAACGCTGGGGCGGCAAACTGATT
>CANFZL010000062.1 GCA_947451205.1 Comamonadaceae bacterium | reverse complement strand
GGGGCCTGTGCAGCACATGTTGTAACGCCTTGGGGACAAGGCCAATGAAGGTGTTTTTTTATGGGTCAAAAACTCAAAGTAGCAGGCTGGATTTCCGTGGGTGCCATTGCAGGCGCATTGACCACCGTACAACTACAAGCGGTAGCACGTGGTGGCATGGCCCCTCTGCCACTGGAAGAATTACAACAACTCGCCGCAGTTTTCGGCATGGTCAAAAGTGACTATGTGGAGCCGGTGGACGAGAAAAAGCTTATCACCGATGCCATCGCTGGCATGGTCGCCAGCCTCGACCCGCACTCGGTTTATTTTGACAAAAAATCCTTCAAGGAATTCCGTGAAGGGACCAGCGGACGCTTTGTCGGCGTCGGCATCGAGATCAGCCAAGAAGACGGACTCGTCAAAGTGGTATCGCCGATTGAAGGTTCTCCCGCCGATCGGGCCGGACTCAAACCGAACGATCTGATTACCAAGATTGACGAGACCTTCGTCAAAGGTCTGAGCCTGAACGACGCGGTCAAAAAAATGCGCGGTGAACCGCAGACCAAAGTGGTGTTGACCATCTTCCGTAAAGACGAGAACCGGACCTTTCCTGTGTCCATCACCCGTGAAGAAATTCGCACCCAGTCGGTTCGCAGCAAAGTCATTGAGCCTGGCTATGCATGGATTCGTTTGAGCCAGTTCCAAGAGCGCACCGTTGAAGATTTCGCCACCAAAATTGAACAAATCTACAAACAGGAGCCCAACCTCAAAGGCTTGGTGCTTGACTTGCGCAACGATCCGGGTGGTTTGTTAGACGCTGCGGTCGCTGTCTCGGCGGCATTCTTGCCAGAAAACGTGACGGTGGTCTCGACCAATGGGCAACTGGCGGAGAGCAAATTCACGTACAAAGCTTCGCCCGAGTTTTACGCTCGCCGTGGCGCTGATCCCCTCAAGAATCTGCCCGCAGCCTTGAAAACCGTGCCTCTGGTGGTGTTGGTCAATGAAGGCTCGGCCTCGGCCAGCGAGATCGTAGCTGGCGCCCTGCAAGACTACAAACGCGCCACCATTATGGGCAACCAGACCTTCGGCAAGGGATCGGTACAAACGGTGCGCCCGCTCGGACCTGACACCGGTCTAAAGCTCACCACCGCACGTTACTTCACGCCCAGTGGCAAGTCGATTCAGGCCAAGGGCATTGTCCCTGACGTGATGATTGACGAAACACTGGAAGGCAGCCCTTACGCCGCTTTGCGCACGCGTGAAGCCGACTTGGAAAAACACCTGAACAGCGGTCAAGGTGCTGAAGTGAAAGACCCGGGCCGCGAAAAAGCCCGTGAGGAAGCCTTGAAACGCCTTGAGGAAGAGTCCCGCAAGACGCCAGAACAACGCAGGGCACCTGAGTTTGGCAGCGCCAAGGACTTCCCCCTGATTCAGGCCATCAATCAGCTCAAAGGTAGTCCCGTCATCGTCAGCAAGACCATGGTTGAACGCAAGGAAGAGAAAAAAGAAAATTAAGCGTCACCTTAGGAACTGTCAACGCCGGTGCCTTTTCGCCCGGCGTTGCTATTTCTACACTTGGTCACGTTTTGCCCAGTCTCCACTCTGCACCTATGAACGACTCCCAACTGCTGCGTTATTCACGGCATATTCTGCTCGATGACATCGGTATTGAAGGACAAGCCCGGCTGCTGGCATCTCATGCGCTGATCATCGGCGCGGGCGGACTGGGTTCACCTGCCGCACTTTATTTGGGAAGTGCTGGCGTTGGGCACATCACGGTCGTTGACCATGACCGCGTCGAGGCCACCAATCTGCAACGACAAATTGCGCACACCATGGCGAGAATCGATCAATTCAAAGCACTGTCGATTGCCGAGGCGATTGCCCAGATCAATCCCGATGTGCAAGTTAACGCCATAACACTACAAGCCGACGACGAACTACTGAACGAGTTGGTACAAAAAGCCGACGTGGTACTCGACTGCACCGACAATTTTCAGACTCGCCATGCCATTAACCGCGCCTGCGTGCGGCAAGGCAAACCACTGGTTTCGGGGGCTGCGCTGCAATTTGATGGTCAGGTGACGGTGTTTGACCCACGCCAGCCAACGGCACCCTGCTATGCCTGCCTATTTCCGGAGTCTGATACCCCCGAGGAAACCAACTGCGCCACCATGGGCGTCTTCGCGCCACTGGTTGGGGTCATTGGCAGCATGCAAGCAGCAGAGGCATTGAAGTTGTTGTGCGGCTTTGGTGAGTCACTGGCGGGCAGGCTGTTGATGGTCGACGCGCGGTACATGAGCTGGACTGAAATGGTTGCGCGACAGCAACCCGATTGCAAAGTTTGCGGCGCCTGTTAAACGGCCACGGCGATCACTGAAACTCGAACTTTGAGATGTTTTTTTCAGTATTTACGTTACTGCAGAGCGAGTTTTTGCTTATTTAAGTAATATATTCAAAACTGTAGGAGTTGCCCTACACATGCATCGCTGAGGCGCTGTCAGAATCCTTCAACGATACATTACGAAACACGAATTACCCCCAAGGCTCTAGCAGGTGCTCCTCCGTACACAGAAGAGCTCTGAAACCCAGCCGTCACGCCTACTGGACCTTAAGTGAGATTGAAGACTTTTATCGTCGAGGATAACGCCACCATCAGAGAAAATCTGATTGGCACGCTCGAAGAACTGACCTGCGTTCACGCGGTTGGAACTGCAGAAACAGAACTGGAGGGCCGCGAGTGGCTCACCCAAAATCAGAATGAGTGGAATCTGGCTATCGTTGATCTGTTTCTTCGGCAAGGCACCGGACTCGGTGTGCTCACTGCGTGCCAAGGACGCAAGCAGAACCAAAAAGTGATTGTCCTGAGTAACTACGCCACTGAGGACATTCGTCAGCGCTGTGCTCAGTTGGGTGTGGACGCTGTCTTTGACAAGTCCAATGAAATTGATGCCTTGGTAAGCTACTGCATCGAACTTTGCCAACCCACCACAGATTAGTGCGGTCAGTCGATCAACTTGTTCTTGAGCGCGTAATAGGTCAGGTCACTGTTCGAAGACAGACTCATTTTTTCCATGACACGCGTGCGGTAGGTGCTCACTGTTTTGACACTCAAAGAAAGCGCCTTGGCTATGTCACCAGCAGTTTCACCCTTGGCGAGTTTCAAGAAAACCTGAAACTCACGCTCCGACAATTGCTCATGTGCGGCTATGTCGTGGGGACGATTGAGTTGTTGCGCCAACAATTCAGCCACGCCGGGTGTGATGTAACGTTTTCCGAGGGAAATCACTCGAATCGCGTTGACTATTTCAGTCGGGTCGCACTCTTTATTCAGGTAGCCACTGGCACCTTGGCGAATCAGGTTCACCGCGTAATGTTCTTCCGGATAGCCACTCAAAATCAGGATGCCAACATCAGGCGCCTTGGCGCGAATCATGGCCAACGCGTCAATGCCACTTTGCCCGGGCATGGACAAGTCCATGACCAAAATATCAAGTTCGACGTTGCGCACCAGATCTATGGCTTCACGGCCACTGGCGGCTTCGCCCACAACCCTCAGGTCGACATGGTCAGAAAAGAACTG
The DNA here is from genome assembly GCA_947451205.1 of Comamonadaceae bacterium. Taxonomy (GTDB): domain Bacteria; phylum Pseudomonadota; class Gammaproteobacteria; order Burkholderiales; family Burkholderiaceae_C; genus Polaromonas. The sequence goes on along the minus strand of CANFZL010000062.1, from coordinate 8,534 downwards.
TTTCAGCCCAGAACGAACAATTGCATGGTCATCAACAATACCAATTTTTATCATTTTATTGTCTTTCTAGATAATCTATTGTGTGCGCTAATGCTGCTTTTTAAAGCTGTTCATTGGCAAAAAATTTTAATTTTTCGCAACGATCGATTGTTGACGAATAATTCACCGATATTTAATGGGAGCTCGCGTTGAAGCAGTTATCAATACCAAAGCTGATGATCAGCTTGCCACTCGCTATCCTTGGAGCGGCCATATTGATCTCGATCAACGAAGCTAGTTTTCACGCATCCACACAAGCTACCCAGAAGATCGAAAAAGCCGAATTGACACGCCATTCGGTAGGCCAACTTATGCAAACCGTGCTGGACGGAGAGACCGGTACGCGTGGTTTTTTACTCACCGGCGATGACAAATACCTTCAACCATACAACAGTGCGCGCGCTCAACTCGATCAGGATTTAGCACAGCTGCGCCAAGAGTTGGTGGACCAACCAGATGACTTGATCGAGTTCGAACTAATGGCACTCCACATCAGCCGAAAACAAAGCGAAAACGATTTAAGTGTTCGCATGCGAAAAATTGGTAACGACGACGCATGGAAGTTCATGCTGACCACTGACGTCGGCAAACAGCACATGGATGCAATCCGGGTTCAGTCTGAAAAGCTTATGACATCAAGCCTTTCAAAGATGGAGGCCGCACACAGCCAGATCAACCACTCTTTGATGCTTTCGCGCATCGGTATTGCCGCTATCACCTTTGCCGGGCTGCTGGCGTTTTACATGTACTTGATGCAAACCGAGGCATTGATCACGGCTGGCACGAGAGAGCGAAAATCGCTACAAAATGAGCGTGAGCGCCTAGAAGCGCAAGTGCGAGACCGCACAGCTAAACTGGCCAAACTTGCCACCTACCTCCAGGAAGTTCGAGAAGATGAGCGCGGTCACCTCGCACGCGAATTACATGATGAACTCGGCGCCCTGCTGACGGCGGCCAAGCTGGATGTTGCACGCATCAGATCCCGCTTGGGCAACAGCGTGCCTGAAGCCACCGAGCGACTTGAGCACCTGATCAGCACACTGAATAGCGGCATTGCACTAAAGCGGCGGATTGTGGAAGACTTGCGACCTTCTTCGCTATCTCACTTAGGGCTGGTCGCGTCATTGGAAATTCTCACGCGTGAGTTTGCCGAACGCTCTGGCATTGAGATCGAAACTGCGCTGTCGTCAGTCGAGCTTGGCGGCTCGGCGCAACTCACGGTTTATCGGCTGGTCCAAGAATCACTCACCAACATGAGTAAATATGCAAAAGCCACCCATGCAGACATTACCCTGCGCAACAACGATGACCAGGTCACCATCGATGTCGTTGACAACGGCCAGGGGTTTGATACCGAGACAGTCGCGACAACCAGCCATGGGCTTGCAGGAATGCGGCACCGGGTCGAAGCGGCTGGCGGGCAATTATTCATCGAATCCAGCCCGGGTAAAGGCACTCACATACATGCCAACTTGCCAAAGCCGAGCTGAATCACTTTTCCCTTCCCGCGCTTGAGCATCTAGGCAGTTCCGGCAACAAGTCCTTGTCCTACACGACCTTGACGCGTTCACTGACAAGGCGACCCGCAGCTAGCCGATGAAGCTCATCACAAGAGCTCCTTAAACTGGAATTCAGACGTCGAAAGAAGTCACCACCATGATCGAGCCATGTCATTAGGCTCTGGTCTGGAAGACTTTCACGACACAAACGCTGAAGCCGATTTGCTTCGTCACTCCACTCAAAGGATCCGTCATGACCGCCATCAACTCTGGAACACAAGCAGCTCGTAACACCCGTGAAGAGGCCTTGCAAGCAACCGTACAAGCCACTGAACTCACGCGTAGCTACGCCAAAGAAGCACTCGACCAAGCTGAAGGCAAAATACGCGAGTTGCGCGGAAGTGTTGACCCCATGGTGGACAAACTGGCCGATACCGCCCAAAAGCTGGCACGTCAAAGCATGGACATGGCTGCGGAAGCCAAACACAAAGCACAAGAATCCTTGGCCCGCTATACCGACGTCACCACCAAATACGTCAGCGAGCAACCGATGCGCTCGGTTCTGATTGCAGCCGCTGTAGGCGCTGCTGTTGCCCTGCTGGTGGCTGCTGCTCGGAACAACAAGCGCTACTAATCTCTCAGGTTCTTTCTGCCAGCAACACGCCATTTATGCTCCATCCTCTTTTCGCGACCCTGATTAAACGCCCTGACCTTATTGCAGATCACCTTGCTGCGTACGTTGAACTGGTCAGCCAGGAAAGCTCAGGGATGGGGATGGACTGGCTCAAGCGGGGACTGGCTTGGGCACTGGTCGCATTAGGGGCTTTGGTTTTTGTTATTTTTTCAGGCATCGCACTCATGCTGTGGGCACTGAATCAGTTTCATTGGGCCTTGGTAGCCGTTCCCAGTGTCATGTTACTGCTAACGTTGCTGGCTTTTTTAACAGCTAGGACACCGATCGACAGTGCTCACTTCACTGAGCTCAAGGAACAAATGAACAGTGACTTGCGCGCTTTGCGTGAGGCTGCAGAATGAACATGACACCGCAGCAGCGTTTGGCAGCCAGTCGCCGAGCTATCGTGCAGAGCATGAATCGAGACCGTCAAGAACATATGTTCGACGACTTTCCTGAGGGTTCCCAAGCAAATACAGGCTTGGGTGGGCATGAAACATTCGAAGGTGGCACAAATTCGACGCGTTCAGCACCCCAGCACTCCGTTGGTTTAAATGGACTCTGGCGGATTGTGCGACGAGCCACATCAGCTTGGTGGCGATCGCACCCAGCCCATCTGGCTGTGGATGTCGTGCACCCTATGTTTGAAAAATATGCACAGGACCATCCGCTAAAACTGGTCAGCGCGGCGGCAACTATAGGCGCCGCCGTGGTGATCGCCAAGCCGTGGCGGCTTATTTCGGTCACAGGTGTGTTGATTGCGGCCATGCGTTCAACCCAGATGTCGAGCCTCGTCGCCTCCTTTTTAACATCACCGCCTGATCGGTCGCGAGACCGTTAACTCAGCTCTTGCACCACATCACTCAAGGAAATGTCAATGAAATACGCTCGCACCTTTGCCTTCGTCGTCTTGACAGGCATCACGCTCATCAGTGCAGGTTGTGCGGTAGTAAGGGGTCAAGAAACGGCCGGTTCTTACGTCGATGACACAGGTATCACGACCAGCATCAAAGCAAAATTCATCGATGACAAAATTGTTTCGGCCTCTTCTATCAGCGTTGAAACTTTAAACGGCACGGTGCAGTTGTCAGGGTTTGCCAAGAATGCAGCTGAGAAAAACCAAGCCGAACAAATTGCACGCGGTACCCGCAATGTTCGGTCAGTTCGCAACGATATCGTTGTGCGTCCATGAACTGCTGAATCAAGGCTGGTACAAGCAGTGCCCGTGTCGACGCCTGAAATCACGCGGGTACTCTTGAGACATTTCGGCGAAGAGACCGCGACCTAGCAACATGGCGTGCGCTTCATCCTGGACATACGGGCCAGGATCTCGCAAATAACGGTATGACCATGCATGGCCGCGCTGCACCATCCACTGACCCACATCTTCTCGGCTCAGGTAGAGAGTCGCCAGATCACGGCCATAGTCATCAGTGCCCTGCATGCGGACAGTCACTGAACGCCTGAACACGCGCGCTTGCAACGCTTGTCGGGCCGCCATTCCACCGGTCTGGCATATTTCAGGCGCATCTATGCCAATGATCCGTATCTTGTGAACGACCCCGCCAATCGATGGACGCACGTGCACGGTATCGCCATCGACTACATACGTGACCACACCGGCCCATGTCGCCTGCATCATTGCTGGCTGGGTCTGCGCTGGCAACGCCAGTATCAGCAAAATCAACCCCACCCATGGTCGCCATGTCATCGAACTTCCTTAAATCGCATGTCTGACTCAGGACGTGATGATCCAGCCTTCGAGCGGATCAACATCATCAGGCAGACCGTAGCGAGGCTTACCGTCTTCGTGCTGTTGTTGCGCCCAAGCCGCCTGCATCAAGCACAACACGGCATCCAGCGAATCTCCAGTAGCATCGTCCACCAGACGATCGCGCTGGGCGTGCGTGAGCTTCAGACGCAGACCCAGCCGCGTTTGTCCATGCTCCAGCGCGGTGAGCATGTCCTTGCGCGCTATCAGACGCTCAGGCGTTTGCAAGGCCTTGGCGTCGTTTTTGTAGCTGCGTGTTTTGGCGTTCAAACCAGCCAACTGGCCAGACTGCTGAAGCAGTTCACGCGCCAACAAGCCGGGGTAGCCCTCGAGGGCAACACGCGCCGACGCTGTCATTCGAAGTGCAGGCTTGCCCAGGGCGGGAATTTGCACGCCGGCGGCAATCAAACGCGGCACACCGGCATGCAACATGTAGGCAACGGGTGGGTTGACCCACTTCATGGAACTGCTGGAACCGGCGGGTATGTCGGTAGCGCGGTGAGCAAACTTCTGACCCACGGGCCGGGCGTTGCAAAAGGACGCGAAGGTGTTGCGAATGTCGGGGCGTGTGAGGCTGGCGTAATGCTCCATGCAAGCTTGCCACTCATCAGGCCAACCTAGCGTGGTCACCAGTTCTCGCGGCAGGCCAAAAGGCAAATCAAAAGCACCCACCCAGGCACGGTCTTGCGTCACCCAGAGCGAAAAATCATCCAGCGTTTCAAGCCGCTCAAGTTGAGCCAGTTGGACCCGACCGCCATGCAGGTGCCCCGTGGCAAAAACAATGGGCTTGCGGCGGCTGGGGCTGCTGGAAAAATCGCAGCCGGCAAGAAGCATGTCCAAGGCGTCAGGAACGACCGACGATGGACGCGGTGGCCATCAGTTCCTGCAACAACGCCATCGACACAGCGCCAGACATCCCGTAAGGATCGAGCTCTGGCCGCTCTGAGTATTTGAGCAAGATAGACGTGTTGAGTTTGGCCGCGTTGACCTGCCCCATAGTCCATCCGCCAAACTTGCGTTCGCTGATCTCTTCGTAACTCAACAAAATGACGTCTTTATGGCGTGGGTCGTTGAGGATGTGCTTGTAAAGCTCGTTAACCGCCATGCGCCCACCTTCGAGGGCCTGCAAGAAGATGCCTCCGCCATAGCAAAGAATGCCGGTGATGCCGCACGTCGGGTTGTGGCTGCGCGACTTAGCCAGAATCGCGTCAGTGACTTCCGAACTCTGAGGATCAGCCGCACGGCTGGTGTAAAGAAGGCGAACCAACATGATGAGTAATCCTTTGGGCGTTTAAAAACGCACGAACAAAAATACGGAGCAAAACAAGTGGCGTCAATTTTTAAAAAATTGAACTGTTCAACTGTTTGTCTTCTTTGGAATGAGTGACAGGAATTCACGACGCAGGTTGGGGTCTTTCAAAAAGACACCACGCATCACTGAGTTGATCATCTTGCTGTCAAGGTCTTTGACACCGCGCCAACCCATGCAGAAATGAGACGCTTCCATCACGATGGCGAGGCCGTCAGGCTGTGTTTTTTCCTGAATCAGGTCGGCCAACTGGACCACGGCTTCTTCCTGAATCTGTGGCCGGCCCATGACCCACTCGGCCAAGCGCGCGTACTTTGACAGTCCAATCACATTGGTATGCTCGTTAGGCAACACGCCGATCCAGACTTGCCCAACGATGGGGCAGAAATGATGCGAGCAAGCGCTACGCACGGTGATGGGCCCGACGATCATGAGCTCATTCAGGTGCTCCGCGTTGGGGAACTCCGTGATGGTTGGGGCTTCTAGGTAGCGGCCTTTGAACACCTCATTGAGGTACATCTTGGCCACACGACGGGCCGTGTTGTTCGTGTTGTGGTCGTTTTCTGTGTCAATGACCAGACTGTCAAGGACGCCCTGCATCTTGCCCTCGACTTCATCCAACAGTTTTTCCAAGTCACCAGGTTCGATGAATTCGGCGATGTTGTCGTTGGCGTTGAAGCGCTTGCGGGCGCGGGCAATACGCTCCCTGATCTTGACCGACATCGGAGTGCCTTCGTCGTTGGCAGGCGCTGATCCGGGCGCTGAGGGCGTGGTTGATTTCATAAGCATGCAGAATGGTAACAGTCCTGAAAAAAACCAGCAGATCTATTGACATCCGGAAACGTTCACAACCTAATCTTTGCCAAATTAACTTTGCTGAATTTTTGACTCGCCAAAATATTGAAACTCAATAACGCTGACCGGCCAGCAACAAAGCCAGCCGCATCAGCGCATAGGCCACAAGGTCGAGCATGCGTTGTCGCCAGGGGCGTCCGTTGTATTCAACGGGCTCCACGCGCCGACCATGACCTGCGATCGCAACCAGCAGTCGCTCCCGTAAATTTTTTGCAAACACGCGGTCATCCAGCACCACGTTGGCTTCGCGTGCCAGCAACAAGCTCAGAGGGTCGAGGTTAGAAGATCCGACTGTGGCCCAGTGCCCGTCGATCACAGCCACCTTGGCGTGTAAATAACTGGCTTCGTATTCGTGGATCTCAACCCCGGCCTTGAGCAGCGCGCCATAGACTGGCCGGGCCGCATGGTACTGCATGAAGAACTCGTATTTGCCCTGCAGCAACAACGTGACCCTGACACCGCGGCGCGCAGCCTTGATCAGCGCCCGACGCAAACGACCGCCAGGGAAGAAATAAGCATTGGCAATCAAAATCTCTTGCCGTGCGTGGCCAATCGCCTTGCGGTAGGCGCGTTCAATGATGTTACGGTTGAGCAAGTTGTCACGAAACAACAGCGCAGCACGGGCCGCCGGCAGATTAAGAAAATCTCTGGCTCCTGCTGGCCGACCCGACAAGGCTAAAGTACGCCGGCTTGCCAGTTGCGCAGCACTGATGCGGCCACCATAGCCCGCAGCCTTGAATGCCTCCCAAGCTTCCGCCAAGTGATGCCGACGAGCGCTGTAGCCTGCTTGCACGCGCCACCACAGCAAAGCCATCGCCTCGGACGCCACTTCGGCCACGGGCCCATGCAGCGCTACGGTGAAGTCAAATCGGGGAGCCGCGAGCACGCCATGCCTTGGATCGTAAAAATCATCCAGAACATTGATGCCACCACAAAAAACCAGGTCTTGGTCCACAACACAGAGCTTGCGATGCAGTCGCCGCCAAAGATCTGGCCGCACCAGCCCGAGACTTGGCCAGTTTGCATTCAAAGGAGAATACACATGCCAGTGCACCCCGGCTGATTGAAACTTTGCACCCCACACAGCCTCCAGCGGAACGGTGCCGATGCCGTCGACCAGTACTTGCACAGTCACGCCGCGTTGAGCCGCGCGGACCAAAGCTTCTGCGACATCGGTACCAGCACCATGAAAGTCAAAAATATAGGATTCCAATTGCACCCAATAAGCCGCATCATTGATAGCCGTAATCAGTGCCGGGAAAAAATCCACCCCGCCTTGCAACAACTGTGGCGGCTGTTTGGGCAAAGATGAAATGGCTTCAGTCATGCGTCAAGGGTGACACAAAAATGGGTCTGCGCCAAGCAGCACCAAATGTCTTTAAATGCGGGTTTGCAAGAACTTCGGCAGCAGCAAAATAGCCTCGGCATTCGACGGTGAAAAGCAAAGGTCTGCAGCAGCGCACCAATTCAGCCACTGCCAATCGGTGTGTTCACGAGGACTCAAGCGCACCGGGACGGCCTCTGGGACACACAAGCTGAACAGATGCTCGGTGTTGCGCGTCACGCCCGGGGCATAGCGGTGACGCCAGGCCGGGTAGATCTCGTACACATTGGTCATACCCCAGTCCACCAGATCAGCAGGCCGGACGGCAAGACCCGTTTCTTCCAGTACCTCACGCGCGGCGGTATGCAGCAGATCAACATCTTCAGAATCGACCGAACCCGTCACGCTTTGCCAAAATTCAGCGTGGTCGGCGCGCCGGATCAGCAAGACCTCTAAGGCTGGCGTGTGAATCACCACCAGCACGGAGACCGGGAGCTTGAACGTTTTCATTCAAGTGCCCGGGTACCGCATCCGCACAGCTGATGGCGTAAGCTGAGTGCTGGGTTCAGACCGGCAGCGGATTGCGCAGACGGATGTGCAGTTCGCGCAATTGCTTTTCGTCCACCGCGCTCGGTGCATGCGTGAGTAAGCACTGGGCGCGTTGGGTTTTCGGGAAGGCAATCACGTCGCGGATCGACTCGGCACCGGTCATCATGGTGACGATGCGGTCTAGGCCAAAGGCCAGACCACCGTGCGGTGGTGCGCCGTACTGCAGCGCATCCAGCAAGAAGCCAAACTTCTCTTGGGCTTCTTCCGGGCCGATTTTCAGGGCGTCGAACACCTTGCTTTGCACCTCGGCGCGGTGAATCCGCACGGAGCCACCGCCGAGTTCCCAGCCATTGAGCACCATGTCGTAGGCTTTGGCGATACAGCGCCCCGGGTCCGTGTCCATCCAGTCTTCGTGGCCGTCTTTCGGTGCCGTGAAGGGATGGTGCACAGCGCTCCAACGGTTGTTGGCTTCATCATGCTCAAACATCGGAAAGTCGACCACCCAAAGTGGCTTC
>CANFZL010000061.1 GCA_947451205.1 Comamonadaceae bacterium | reverse complement strand
GTCAATCGCCTTGTCAGGCAAAAAGCGGTCGGTGATGTAGCGGTGGCTGAGCTCGGCCGCAGCGACGATGGCCGGGTCGGTGATCTGCACGCCGTGGTGGACTTCGTACTTTTCCTGCAAACCACGCAGGATGGCAATCGTCGCCTCCACCGTTGGTTCACCCACCAAAATCTTTTGAAAGCGACGCTCCAAGGCGGCGTCTTTCTCAATGTATTTTCGGTATTCGTCGAGGGTGGTGGCGCCCACGCAATGCAACTCGCCTCGCGCCAAGGCGGGCTTGAGCATGTTGCCCGCGTCCATCGCGCCCTCGCCTTTTCCGGCGCCCACCATGGTGTGTAGCTCGTCAATGAAAACGATGGTCTGGCCTTCGTCTTTGGCGAGTTCTTTGAGCACGGTTTTCAGGCGCTCTTCAAACTCACCGCGAAACTTGGCACCAGCCAGTAAGGCCGCCATGTCGAGTGACAGCACCCGCTTGCCTTTGAGTGAGTCCGGTACTTCGCCGGCGACGATGCGCTGCGCCAAGCCTTCGACAATCGCGGTCTTGCCAACGCCTGGTTCACCGATCAGCACCGGGTTGTTTTTGGTCCGGCGCTGCAACACTTGAATGGCTCGGCGGATTTCATCGTCGCGGCCAATCACCGGGTCGAGCTTGCCCATGCGGGCGCGCTCGGTCAGGTCCATGGTGTATTTTTTCAGGGCTTCGCGTTGGCCTTCGGCCTCAGGGTTGTTGACGGTTTGACCGCCACGTACAGCTTCAATAGCGGCTTCCAACGACTTGCGCGTCATGCCATTGCCTTGGGCGACCTTGCCGGCGTCACTCTTGCTGTCGGTGAGCGCCAGCAAAAAAAGTTCACCCGCGATGAATTGATCACCGCGTTTGATGGCTTCTTTCTCAGTGGCTTGCAGCAGCTTGCCGAGCTCCGCACTGATCTGGATTTGCTCTTGGCCCTGCACTTGCGGCAACTTTTTGACCGCCGCGTCAGTGGCTGACTGCAGAGCCGACATATTGACGCCAGCGCGTTGCAGCAAGGCGCGAGGCCCTTCCTCTTGGCGCAGCATCGCCGACAGCAGGTGCAGCGGCTCAATGTAGCCGTGGTCATTGCCCAAAGCCAAAGACTGAGCGTCGCTCAAAGCTTCTTGGAACTTGGTGGTGAGTTTGTCTTGACGCATAAAGACTCCGAAAAATTAGTACGCCTATCTGTGGGGGCTTTGCGAATTTTTCAATAGCTTTCAGATGAAAACGTAACAGTCGCGCTGTGAAGCTGAGCTTGACCCTAAAATTAAACCCATGAATATCCACCAAGTTTGCGTTAGCTACAGCCATGAGCAGGACCGCTTTTTGGTACGCATCAACACCCGCAGCGACGAAGAGATTCGATTTTGGCTCACTCGCCGCTTGACCTTGGCGCTGCTGCCGCTGCTTGAAAAATCATCTGCCGAACAAATCTCGCGTCAAATGAACCCGCCAAACCTAGCGGCACCGTTTAACGATCAACGCCGTCAGATGCTGGAAAATTTTCAACAGGAAGCTGCCAGCTATAAGAGCGACTTCAAAACACCGTACCGCGAAAAACTCACATCACTACCACTGGGCCATGAGCCCATGTTGGTGACTGAAGTCAAGATGACGCCGCTGGCAGGTGGTGAACTTGAGCTCAACATCCTCGAAAAGCTCGCTGAGACATCACGAAGTTTTCATATCAAACTAGACGCGCAACTGTCTCGCGGCCTGGTTTCATTGTTAAATCAAGCCTTGATCACTTCAAATTGGCTTGAAAACGAAATAGGTGTGGCGGTCAAAATCAACGCAGGCAAGGCCGCTCAAGAGCATGAGACTTTGGCCCTTGGGTTCGACGCGGACAAGCCGCGCTACCTGAACTAAGCCTTCAGCGATTCAAGCGAAAATCCAGCCACTTGTTTGTAGTGGTCTGAAATCGCCCGCAACTCATTTTGGCTGATCAGGTCATCGATGTTTGAAAACGGTTTTCCGCCACTGAGTTCATCGGCCTTCATGATGATGAAGTCCGGGGGCACAGAACGATTTGTCAACACCACCTTGGCCGTGGCCGGTAAGCGTATCGCTTCATATGCCAGCAACGCCTCCCGCAAGTCTTTGCCTTCTTTGGCATGGCGGGCTAACAAATCAGCCAAAACACGGCCATCAATCAAAGCCTGCGCTGAGCCGTTGGACCCGCGAGGGTACATCGGGTGTGCCGCGTCGCCCAACATCGTCACGCGACCAAAGGTCCACTGTGCGACCGGGTCTTTGTCGACCATTGGGTACTCGAGAATTTTTTCAGAGTCGGCAATCAACTCGGCCACATCAAGCCAAGGAAAACGCCAGTCTTTGAAAATAGGCATCAAGTCTTTCAGTTGGCCAGGACGGTTCCAATCGTTCTTGGCTTCAAGGTCTTGCTGAATCTCAGCGACCCAGTTGATAAGCTGATTTCCTTGCGCATCAATCTGATCAACAATCGGGTAAATCACCATCTTGCCGGTCTCGATAGAACCTATACGCATGTAGCTGTTGCCCGTGAGAATCGGCTTGTGCCGCGTCACGCCGCGCCACGTGTTAATGCCTGCGAAAGCCACTCTTTCTTCCGGATAAAACTGACGGCGAACAGTCGAATTCACACCATCGCAAGCGATCACTACATCGGCGTCCATCGACGGCAGTTGCGAACCCGTGGATGACTGCACAAAATGCACTCTCACGCCGCTGTCGCTTTGGTCAACACCGACGCATCGATGGTCCGTTCGTACGGCATCAGGGCCCAAGCGAGCCAGAACCGCGTCATAGAGAATCAGATGCAGCTTGCCACGCGGAACGCCGAGCTCAGGCAAGTCGTAGCCGGCATGCCGACCGCGCGCTTCCTTGTAGATGAACTGGCCAAAACGGTTGAAAAACACACTCTCGTGGTTTTCAATACCGACAGCTTCAAGTTGCGGCAACACACCCAGCGCAGCGAGCTCGCGCACAGCGTGCGGCAGCAACGTGATGCCGACACCCAATTCTTTGACATCGGGAACACTTTCAAAAACTTGGCATGCCAGTCCACGCTGGTGCAAGGCCAGGGCCAAACTCAGCCCACCAATACCGCCACCCACAATTGCTATTTTCATGATGTACAAGCCTTTTATTCTGCGGAAATCTTTTGGCTCTTGATCAAATGAGACCAGCGCAAGGCATCTTGTTCGACCAATTGCTTGAACTCAGCTGGCGTACTGCCGCTGGGGTCCATTCCTTGCGCTTGAAAAGCTTTCTTGACTTCTTCGGTGAGCAAAATTTCCCGGATTTCGCGGTTGAACATCGTCACCATCTCGGGCGCCATGCCGGGCGGTGCAAAGATGCCAAACCACATTTCCACGTTGATTTTTCCAGCCTTGGCTTCAGCCAGTGTCGGCAGATCAGGCAGCAAGGGATGGCGTTTGTCACTGCCGATACCGAGCGCGATCAATCGGCCTGATTTGATGTGGGGCAAAGCAACATGAATTGGCAGAAACATAGTGTCGATCTGGCCGCCTAACAAGTCCGTCAGCGCCGGACCGGTACCGCGATAAGGAATGTGCGTGATGAACACGCCCGTCGTTGCTTTGAAAAGCTCCATCGACAAATGGTGCGGCGTGCCGACACCGGGCGAGCCGTAATTCACGCGTCCCGGTGATTTTCGTGCTGCTTGCATCAAATCTGCAGCCGTTTTAAAACCACTCTTTTGACTCGCCACCAACAGCAGTTGCCCCCAACTCGTCAACGTCACGGGCGTGAGGTCTTTGACAGGATCAAATGGCAGTTGTGGGTAAAGGCTAGCGTTCATCACCAAGGTGTTGACACTGACCAGCAGCGTCGAGCCATTGGGTGCTGCGCGGACCACCGCCTCTGTGCCAATGTTGCCGGATGCACCTGCGCGGTTTTCAACCACCACGGGTCGGCCCAAGCGCTCAGCCAAACGGGGACCCACCGTGCGAGCCACTATGTCAATGCCCGTACCGGGCGTGAAGGGAACAATCAGTCTGAGTGGCGGCGACGAGGACAGCATGCTCGGCAGTGCAGACGAGGGCGTTTGCGCGGTGGCAGAGCCCGTGTACAGTACGGCCAGCGCCGTCAATGTCAAAGAAAATATCTTCACTCCAAGACGGGCTTCGCCCATTAGCCGTTGAGGGGTGCAGGTGGTAAAAATGGTCATGTCGTCATCTCTCTAGTTTGCATGCTAACCATTATTCTAAATAATGTGTCGTGGACAATCCATGAAATCCCTAAGCAGACTTCTTTCCCTAACAAAGACCGTATCGCCCGTGCCTGCCATCGACCAACTCTCCCAACTGTATGCTCGCCCTGGTTTTTTACTGCGCAGGTCGCATCAAATTTCTGCCGGCATTTTTGAAGACGAGTGCCGGAATGTGGGTCTGACGCCGGCACAGTTTGGCGTCATGAGCGTGTTGCATGCCAAGCCGGGGCTCGACCAGTCAAGTTTGGCTAGGGGGCTTGGTTTTGACAAGGTCACGGTGCTGCGAGTGCTGCGCGGCTTAGAAACGCGGGGACTTATTGTTCGCATACCGGCGGCCATCAGTCGGCGCAGTTTGGCGATATCGCTGTCTGACGCAGGGCAGGTTTTGTTGCTGAAAGCGCAAGACCCTGTGGAAAGGGCTTATTGGCGCCTCATGGCACCGCTCAACGACGAACAACGGGTCCAACTGGTAGGCCTTTTGCAAACATTGACAGCAGGCCTTGAAAGTGACGCAAGGGCTGTATTTGTCCCGCATGAAAGCGATTCATAACACCCGGAACTGACCTCAGCCGTTAGTCGCTTTTAGACCCCAACGGGCTAACGCGGCGTCGTCGCTGACACGGGCATCAACCCAACGCGCACCGGCAGCTGTTTCTTCTTTTTTCCAAAATGGCGCTTGCGTCTTCAGGTAATCCATGAGGAATTCACAGGCTTGAAAACTCTCACCACGGTGTGCCGACGTGACGGCCACTAGGACGATTTGATCCAGAGGCTGCAGCAGCCCAACACGGTGAATCACCCGCGCAGCGAAGATGTCAAAGCGCGCCATCGCCGCATCGATCATGGCCTCAATGGCTTTTTCGGTCATGCCCGGGTAGTGCTCGAGCTCCAGTGTGGCGACCTGATCACCCGCGTTGCGGTCACGCACCGTGCCGACAAAACTGCAGACCGCACCGACGCGCTTGTCGTTCTCACGCAGGGCCGAAATTTCGGTGGAAAGATCGAAGTCTTCGGTTTGAACTGATACGCGGGCCAGCATCTCAGCCTCCGGTGACCGGTGGAAAAAAGGCCACTTCGCAGCCTTCGCGCAAAGGTGCTGACTCGTCGCTCATGATTTGATCTAAGGCCATGCGCACCGGTTTGCCACGGGCCAGCGCCTGCGCGTGGGCCGGGCTGACGGCCAAAAGCTCGTTGCGCAAATCGGCCAGCGTGGTGGCCGTGGTCTGACGTTGCTCAGAGCCCTGCCCCAGCGCCTCGCGGATGGACGCAAAATATTTGACGGTGATTTTCATGGGGCGGATCGCTTGCATGTCTTGCAGTGTGAGCCGAAGCTCAGGACAACAAAGCCGAAAAAGGAATGTAGCTGACCACGTCGCCCGGCTCGATGGTTTTGCCGGGCGGGTTGTCAACCAGTCCATCGCCCCACACCGCCGAGGTGAGTACACCTGAACTTTGGTTGTCGAACAGCGCCAGGCCGCCGCCGGCCAACTGCCGCACGCGTAAAAATTCACGGCGCTTGTCGGCCTTAGGCCAGCTGAATTGCGCTACGGCGGTCATGGCTTGCGGTGCCAAGGCCGTCACACCCAAGAGCTTGAGCACGAAGGGACGCACCAACAACATGAAGGTCACAAAGCTCGACACCGGATTGCCCGGCAAGCCAATGAAATGGGCGAACGGGTCAGCACTTGACGATTGAATACGGCCATATGCAAAAGGCTTGCCCGGCTTGATAGCGAGCTGCCAGAGCTTGAGTTCACCCAGTGCCTGCACGGCAGGTTTGATGTGATCTTCTTCACCCACCGAGACACCGCCGCTGGTCAGAATCAGGTCGTGCTGAAGAGATGCCGTAGCGAGTGCCTGCACCGTCGCATCAAGCCGGTCGGGCACGATGCCGAGGTCGGTCACCTCGCAGCCCAAGCGCTTCAGCATGGCCCGCAAGAAAAACCGATTCGAGTTGTAGATCGCACCCGGCGGCATGTCTGCTGGCGCAACAGCGCCTGGCATCACGAGCTCATCACCGGTCGAGAAAAGTGCTACCCGAACCGGGCGAGTCACTTGTAATTGATCAAAACCAATGCTGGCTGCCAGACCCAACGCCGCTGGCGACAAACTTTGGCCGCGTACCAACACCACGGAACCCCGCGCGACGTCTTCGCCCTGACGCCGAATCCATTGGCCGGTCTTGGGGACACTCAACAAACGCACGCTGGTGCTGTCGGTCAAGGCTTCGGTGTCTTCTTGCATGACCACCGCGTCGGCGCCCGGCGGGATCGGTGCGCCGGTGAAGATACGCGCGGCGGCCAAGCGCTCCAGCGCGTGGCCATAGCTGCCTGCCGGAATGCGCTGGGTCACTTGCAGCACATCGGTGGTGGCCAGATCAGCACTGCGCACAGCGTAGCCGTCCATTGAGCTGTTGTCGTGACCGGGCACGTCGAGGCTGGAGATCAGATCTACAGCGAGCACGCGGCCATCGGCATCGAAGGTCGAGATGGTCTCAAAATCGACCAGCGGCAAAGCCATGGTCAACAACTCGGCCAGCGCTTCATCCAGCGGGCGCAATGGCTGCCGAATTGGCGCGGCGGATGTCGAAGTGGTCACAACAGTCTCAGGATTGAGCAAGCTCAGCCCCTTTCAAAATTGGTAGTTATCGGCGTTGTAGTCAAAGCGATGTCCATTCTGGACGAGATACTCGGCCAGGCTATCGGGGTCATTCAAATCCAGCACGGGCAGCAAGGTTGGCAGGGGCAGGCTTTGCGGCGCATTGGTGGCAATCGCCACGATGAAAGCATCATCGGGATAGCGCACAGGCAAGGGCGCGTAGTCGGCCGTCGGTGCGCGCCACACTTCAATCTTCAGCAAGTCACTGCTTTTGAAACCTTCGACCAAGACCCAGTCGACACCGGTGTACAGCTCGGCAATCAGATGGTGCACGCTGAGCTCAGACGGTTTCTCAAACTCACGCATCAACGCCAAGCGCGTGTTCGATGCGGCAACCACTTCAAAAGCGCCAGCTTCGCGGTGCCGCCAAGTGTCTTTGCCTGGCTTATCGATGTCGAAGTTGTGGTGCGCGTGCTTGACGATGGAGACCCGGAGACCGCGCTTTTTCAGCGCTGGAATGACCTGCTCAACAAGCGTCGTTTTGCCGGAGCCGGAGTAGCCGGCGAAGCCGACAACTTTCATGTGCGACGCTCCAGCAGGGCTTGGATCGGGTTCAGTTCAGTGCGCATGCTCAGCCACATAAGCCTTGATCAAGGCCACATCTGCAGGCATCAATTTGACGCGCTTGGGCAAGGCTTCGATGCCGTCGAAACCGGGCGGACGCTCTGGCGGGCGACCGAGAGCTTCTTCAATCGTCGCGGCAAATTTAATCGGCAATGCGGTCTCCAGCACCAGCATCGGGACGCCGGGCGTGAGGTGCTCACGTGCCACTTTGACGCCATCGGCGGTGTGCGTGTCGACGACCGTGCCAAAGCGCTGATAGGTCTCCCGAATGGTCTGCAAACGGTCTGCGTGCGTGCTCTTACCGCTGACAAAACCGTAGCGCGTAGCCGCTTGCTGAAAAGCCGGATGGGCGCTCAAATCGAAAAAGCCTTGGTCGCTGAGCTGGCGACCAAACAAGTCTGCCGTCTGCGCTGCATCACGGCCCAGCAAGTCAAAGACAAAGCGCTCAAAGTTAGAGGCTTTGGAAATGTCCATCGACGGGCTGGAGGTTTCGTGGGTGTCCGCACCGACGCGCACGCGGTAGACACCGGTGCGAAAAAACTCATCCAACACATCGTTTTCGTTGGTCGCCACCACCAGTTGGTGCACCGGCAAACCCATCATCCGGGCCACGTGGCCAGCGCAGACATTGCCAAAGTTGCCAGAAGGAACGGTGAAGCTGGCTTTGCCGCCAGTCGCCGATTCGGGCAATTGGAAATAGCCCGCAAAGTAGTAAACCACCTGCGCCAACAGCCGCGCCCAATTGATCGAGTTGACGGTGCCGATCTTGTATTGGCGCTTGAACGCCAAGTCGTTAGAGACCGCCTTGACGATATCTTGACAGTCATCGAAGACACCATCAATCGCGATGTTGTGGATGTTCTCGTCAAGCAGGCTGAACATTTGCGCTTGCTGAAACGGGCTCATACGGCCGTTCGGCGAGGTCATGAAAACACGCACGCCTTTTTTACCGCGCATGGCGTATTCAGCGGCGCTGCCGGTGTCGCCACTGGTCGCACCCAAAATATTGAGTTCTTCGTTGCGGCGGGCCAGCTCGTATTCAAATAAGTTGCCGAGCAGCTGCATGGCCATGTCTTTGAAGGCCAGCGTCGGGCCATTTGACAAGGCTTGCAAATAAAAGCCGGCTTGAGATGCATCCGTTGCAGCATCTTGCAGTTTCTTCAGGGGCACAATTTCTGGGCTGCCAAACACTGCGGCGGTGTAGGTCTTGCGGCACAGCGCCCGCAGATCATCGGCGGGAATATCGTCGATGTAGAGCGAGAGGATTTCAAAAGCCAAGTCGGCATAACCTTGCTTGAGGTAGACCTCGCGCCAAGCCGACAGTGTGGCGGCGTCAACCACCGGGTAGTGCTCAGGCAGGTACAAGCCACCGTCAGGCGCCAAGCCTTCCAGCAAAATTTCGCAAAATTGTTTGCGGTCGGCATGACCGCGCGTCGAGAGGTAGCGCATCAGGCCAGCTCCTCCTTGCGGATACGGGTGATCGGCGCCAGCACCGTCGGCAAACTCTGCATCTGTGCAATGGCCGCGTTCATCTTGGCTTCGACACAGTCGTGCGTGAGGATGATCAAATCCGTCTGCGTTGAACCTGCCCCACCCACGTCGTCGGCTTCGCGCTGCAGCATGGCGTCAATACTGATACCCGCCTCGGCCAGCAAGCCTGTCACGCGTGCCAACACGCCAGCTTGGTCAGCCACCTTCAGGCGCAGGTAGTAACTGGTCACGACCTCACTCATGGGCAGTATCGGCGCGTCACTCATGGCATCTGGCTGGAAGGCCAGATAGGGCACGCGCTGGGCCGCATCAGCGCCATGCAAACGCGTGATGTCCACCAAGTCAGCGATCACGGCGCTGGCCGTCGGCTCACTGCCGGCGCCCTTGCCGTAATAGAGCGTAGTACCCAAGGCGTCGGCTTGCACCATGACGGCGTTCATCGCGCCCTCGACATTGGCGATCAAACGCTTCGCCGGCACCAAGCTCGGGTGCACGCGCAACTCAACGCCATTGGCCACAAGTTTGGTGATGCCCAAGAGCTTGATGCGGTAGCCCAGTTGCTCAGCGTACTTGATGTCTTGTGCGTTGAGCTGGGTGATGCCCTCGACATAGGCTTTGTCAAACTGCACTGGAATGCCGAAAGCGATGGCCGACATGATGGTGACTTTGTGGCCAGCGTCCACACCTTCGATGTCAAAGGTCGGGTCGGCTTCGGCGTAACCGAGCCGCTGCGCATCCTTGAGGGCGACGTCAAAGTCCAAACCTTTGTCGCGCATTTCGCTCAAGATGAAATTGGTTGTGCCGTTGATGATGCCGGCGATCCACTCGATACGGTTGGCGGTCAAGCCTTCGCGCAGCGCCTTGATGATCGGGATACCGCCAGCAACAGCCGCTTCAAACGCCACCATCACGCCCTTGCGGTGCGCGGCGGCAAAGATCTCAGTGCCGTGCACCGCGATCAAGGCCTTGTTGGCCGTCACCACATGTTTGCCGGCCTCAATCGCTTCCATCACCAGTTGGCGCGCAATGCCGTAACCACCGATCAACTCAATGACGATGTCAATGTCGGGGTTGGCAATGACCGCCCGCGCATCGTTGACCACTTGCACATTCGGTCCGACCAGCGCTTGCGCACGCGCCGTGTCCAGGTCTGCCACCATGTCGATTTGAATGCCACGGCCTGCACGGCGCAAAATTTCTTCTTGGTTACGTTGCAACACGTTGAAGACACCGCTGCCGACAGTTCCAATGCCCAGAAGGCCTACTTTGATAGGCGTCAGATTGCTTGATTTCATGCTTGTTTGAGTAAAGTAAAAAGCTTTTTATGCTGCGGCTTTGACCGATGTCAGGCTGGGCGACGCAACACTTCGATTGCGATAACCCTCGAGGAATTTGGCGATACGCCCAATGGCTTCACGCAGATCATCTTCATGCGGCAAAAAGACGATGCGGAAGTGGTCTGGTGAAGGCCAGTTGAAACCCGTCCCTTGCACCAGCAAGACCTTGGTTTCTTGCAACATTTCAAAAATAAAATCTTGGTCGTTGGCAATCGGGTACATCTTTGGGTCCAGCCGCGGAAACATGTACAGCGCGGCACTCGGCTTAACGCAGGACACCCCCGGAATGGCTGAGATCAATTCATGCGCGATATCGCGTTGCCGCCGCAAACGCCCGCCCTCACCGACCAAATCGTTGATGCTTTGATAACCGCCCAGCGCGGTTTGAATCGCCCATTGGCCCGGCACGTTGGCACACAGGCGCATGCTCGACAGCATGTTCAGGCCTTCGATGTAGTCGCGAGCACGCTTTTTGTCACCCGACACCACCAGCCAGCCCGCGCGGTAACCGCAAGAACGATAGCTTTTAGAAAGAGAATTGAAGGTGAGCGTGAGGATGTCATCCGACAGGCTGGCAATCGCGGTGTGCTTGCGCTCGTCGTACAGCACCTTGTCATAAACCTCGTCGGCAAAGATCACCAAGTCGTGCTGACGCGCCAGCTTGATGATTTCGCGCAGCAGTTCGTCTGAGTACAACGCCCCGGTCGGGTTGTTCGGGTTGATCACCACGATGCCCTTGGTGTTGGGCGTTATTTTGCGCTGGATGTCGGCCAAGTCAGGCATCCAGCCGTTGGCCTCGTCACACAGGTAATGCACTGGCGTGCCACCCGACAAGCTCACCGCAGCCGTCCACAGCGGGTAATCGGGGGCGGGCAATAGCAACTCGTCACCATCATTGAGCAGCGCATTGGTGGCCATGACGATCAACTCACTCGCGCCATTGCCGAGGTAAATATCGTCCAGTGTGACGCCCTTGATGCACTGCTTCTGCGTCTCGTGCATGACGGCCTTGCGCGCACCAAAAATGCCTTTAGAGTCAGAGTAAGCGGCCGAGTTGGGCAGGTTGCGGATCATGTCCTGCTGAATTTCTTCAGGGGCGTCAAAGCCAAACACCGCCAGATTGCCAATGTTGAGCTTGATGATCTTTTGGCCTTCCTCCTCCATCTGGCGCGCCGCCTCCATCACCGGGCCACGGATGTCATAGCAGACGTTCGCCAATTTGGCTGATTTTGTAATGGGCTTGGGTTGCGTTTGCATGAAAAAGTCTTTCGCTCAAGTCTTGGCTTGAGCCTTGTTGGTTGCAATCTAAAAACCCAGAACCAACCCGGCTAAGCGGAACCCATAATTTGACCACATAAAATAACAGCCCAAGAGCGGACAAGCTGTCAACATGGCATGCTCAGCGGCTGCTTTCACTGCAGCCTGAAATTCACCCCAAAAACACAGTCAATGCCCTATGAAACTTCAACCAGACCGTCTTGACGTCCAGTCCATACTTGGTTACGGGCCGGGTTGGGTGGGATTAGGCCGAAACGGCGTGGCCGAAAAAATAGAGCGTAGTGTCGTCATCGGCTCCCGAGGTGAGTTGATTGACTGGCATTGCACGCATTTTGAAGATCTCAGTGAAGCTCACTTTGAACAATTGGCCGACTACCGACCAGAGATAGTCCTTTTTGGCAGTGGTACGCGCTTGCGGTTTCCGCCACCTGCGTTTTTGCGCAGTTTGATGGTTCAACGGATTGGCCTAGAAACCATGGACACGCTGGCGGCTTGTCGGACGTACAACATCCTCGCAGGCGAAGGTCGGCACGTGCTCGTCGCGCTATTGATAGAGGTCTCCAACTGACGAGCCTGCTCGCAAAAGCTCTTTCAGAGTAAAATAAGCGGTTGCATTAGGCGCAAAACTGAGCATGACAGCCTCTTTTGCAGCTTAAAGCCAACGCCCAATCACAACTTTTGTCAGGGTCTACGCAGTATGGCAGTCGTCGTTAATAAACTCCTTCCCGAATTTGAAGCAGTCGCCACAGGCGGTCTCAAAGTCTCCAACCAAACCC
>CANFZL010000060.1 GCA_947451205.1 Comamonadaceae bacterium | reverse complement strand
CCGGGCTACGACTTGACCAACTGGTTCGGCATTTTTGCGCCACCTCAAACGCCGAAACCTATCGTTGACCGGATTTATCAATCAGTCAGCCGCTCACTGGCCCACCCCGCAATTGCTGGACGCCTGACGCAAGAAGGCTTTGTTTCCTCAGGCATGCCGCCCGCTAAGTTTGACAAAGTCTTTCGTGATGAAGTTATTTACTGGCAAAAATTTATCAAAGAAAACAACCTGAAAATTGATTGAAGCTACAGATATGCCAAAGAGCGAAACCGACCAAACTCAAACCCAGACCCGCACAACCGGGCCCCACATCGCCCCGGATAAGTTGCGGGCCTTTACCTCCGCCGTTTACCAAAGTGCAGGCGTTCCAGCCGTAGACGCCGACCTGGTGGCCGACACCCTCGTGCAAGCCGACCTTTGGGGGCATCAGTCGCATGGTTTGCTCCGGCTTGAGTGGTATCACGCGCGGCTGTTGTCGGGCGCGATGAAACCTGTCACGCAGACTTCTTTGCCCGTCGATGCCGGTGCTATAGCCGTGATGGAGGGCGCTGATGGCTTGGGCCAAGTCATCACCCAGATGGCGATGCAAGAGTCGATCACCCGGGCTAAAAAACATGGCGTTGGCGTGGTGTCTGTCAGAAACTCGAATCACTTTGGCACTTGCATGTATTTCACGCGTATGGGTGCGGCCAAAGGTTGCATCAGCATCCTCATGAGCAATGGCGGCCCGAACATGGCACCTTGGGGGGGCATGAAAAAAAAGATCGGCACCAACCCTTGGTCGATTGCTGTGCCTGGCGGAAAACACGGCCATGTGGTGATGGACATGGCCAATTCCGGGGTGGCCCGCGGCAAAATTTATTTGGCTGAAAAAAGGCGCGAAAAAATACCGATGGACTGGGCGATCGATGCCTCAGGAAAACCCACCTCAGACCCGAGAGCCGCCATTGAGGGTTTGATCTTGCCAATGGCTGGACACAAAGGCTATGTGATGGGCGTGATGGTCGATATTTTGTCTGGCGTGCTCTCCGGCAGTTCATTTCTCGATCAGGTGCATGGCCCGTACGATCCTGTTAACCGCAGCGGTGCAGGGCATTTTTTGGTTTCTTTGAACGTCGAATCATTTCAGCCGCTGAGTGCGTTTGAAGCGCGCATCGAGAGCTACATCGAATCCCTCAAAGATGTGCCATTGGCCGCCGGCCATTCAAAGATTTACTATCCTGGCGAAATGGAAGATCTTGCCGACATTGAAAATCGGGCCAATGGCTTGTTACTTCCAGAAGATACGCTGGCCAGTATGGTCCGGGTAGCCAAGCTGGCGGGGCTGGAAAACAACATCCCGTTCTGAAAAAAATAATACGGAAAAACCATGACTCAACTCCGAATTCCTGCCGTTTACATGCGCGGCGGCACCAGCAAGGGCGTTTTTTTTCAGGCCTCTGACTTGCCGGACGATGCTGTGTTGCGCGACAAGATATTGCTACGGGTTATCGGCAGCCCAGACCCCTACCGAAAGCAGACCGACGGTATGGGCGGCGCAACATCCAGCACCAGCAAGGTCGTGTTGATTTCTAAATCAGCAAAGCCCGATTGTGATGTGGACTACAACTTTGGTGCGGTCTCGATTGAAAATCCTGTGATTGACTGGTCTGGTAATTGCGGCAATCTCACATCAGCGGTCGGCCCGTTTGCTATCAGCGAAGGGTTGGTGGAAGCACCTCAAGATGGCGTGGCAGTGGTGCGCATTTGGCAGGTGAATATCCAGAAGAGAATTGTGGCTCACGTCCAGATGGCGGCGGGTGAGGTTGCCGAAGAGGGCAGCTTCGAGCTCGATGGCGTTACCTTTCCGGCTGCTGAAATTCGACTGGAGTTTTTAGACCTGCAAGGCAGCGCTATGTTTCCGACCGGTCACAAGCGTGAACTGCTTGATGTTCCCGGCATGGGCAAGTTGGACGTCACCCTGATCAACGCCGGTAACCCGACCATCTTTATCGACGCCAAGGCGCTCGGCTTGAAGGGTACTGAGCTGCAGAGCGACATCAACAGTCAAGTCGAATTGCTGGCGCGCGCAGAAACCATTCGTGCCCATGCCGCGGTCGCCATGGGCATGGCGTCAACGCCCAAAGATGCAACGCTGAATCGTCCGCACACCCCCAAGCTTGCATTCGTATCGCGGCCAGCTGCCTATATCGCATCCAGTGGCAAGGCGATTCAAGCCGAGCAAATTGACTTGGTAGTTCGCATCTTTTCGATGGGTCAGCTGCACCATGCCATGACCGGTACTGGGGCCGTGGCTATTGCTGTGGCGGCAGTCATTCCGGGCACCTTGGTGAATGATGTTCTGGGGGGACATCAACGCGACATGATCCGCTTTGGTCATCCCTCTGGCACCTTGTTGGTCGGCGCAGAAGCAGAGTTGGTTGACGGTGAGTGGGCTGTCAAAAAAGCCATCATGAGTCGCACCGCACGCCGCCTAATGGAGGGATTTGTGCGCATTCCAGCGGTATGAGTCCGGTTAAAAGGGTTCGTCGAGCCATCACGCCAGAATTGGTGCGGCGTATTCATCAGTACCTGCACGATGAAAATGTAGCGCCAGGAACGCACATCACAGCGCAAGAACTGGCTTTGAAATTCACCGTCTCACGCTGGACAGTCAGCAAAGCATTTGAGCGGCTTGCTGAACTGGGCATCTTGATGCATCAAAAAGAAGCTGGCTACCGTGTTGCGCATCATGCCGTGTTACAGCCTGCGGATTCAGTCGCTAGTGCCGCTGCGGTTTATTTCCGCATGGCAGAGGATCGCTTGAATGGTGATCTTCCTGAGCAGGTGACTGAGGTTTATTTGCGCAAGCGTTACCAGCTCACTCAAGCCAACTTGAACGCATTGCTGCACCGGATTGCGAGCGAGGGCTGGATTCAAAGGCGCGCTGGCTACGGCTGGACTTTCACCGCCACTCTTGATACGCCTGAAGCGCTAGAGCAGATCTATCGGTTGCGACTGGCTATTGAACCCGCAGCTTTGCTGGAGCCCAAATTTCACATGCCGGCAGATGAAATTCGTCGCTTGCGCCGGATGAATGAGGAGATTCTGACCGGTCATGCACAAACGCTGGCACCAGATGTTCTTTACGAGCGTGGCGTGGCTTTTCATGAGTCGATTGCAAAGGCCTCTGGCAACCCTTTCATTCTCGACGCTTTGCGCCGGATCAACTCGCTACGCCGGCTCTTGATTTACCGTTCTATGGGAAGACGCGACAGATTCCACGGCCAATCTCAGGGTCATTTGCATATTTTGGATTTGATAGAAAAAGGCGACTTTGTCGCTGCTGCGACGGCATTGAAGCAGCATATTCAAGGGGCGATTCTGGATGCGCGTGCTGATGTGGCGGCACTTTCAAAGTCTTCAATATCTAAGTCCTAACGCATCAATCCGTGTACCTCGTCATCACATACTCGCCCGGTGCCTGTGCCACTGAATCCAAGGGTGACACGGGCCGCGCTGGTGCCATACCGCTGCCATGCGCCACCAGCCACTCATGCCAAGCTGGCCACCATGAGCCTTTGAAATACGGTGCTTGTTGCTTCCAAATTTCGGGTGATATCCGCCGGTCTGTCGCTTTGGTAAGCATGAGCTGGTAATCGCGGCCTGCATGGCCAGGTTCTGAAACAACGCCTGCATTGTGGCCACCGCTGGTCAGAACAAAAGTCACATCAGCGTGCACCAATCGCTTCACTTTGTAAGCAGAGCGCCATGGCGTGACGTGGTCTTTCAGCGTCCCCACGGCAAATATAGGCATTTGCAGGTCACCCAGCGATACCGGCTCGCCCAACACTTCGTAGCGTCCTTCGGCCAACTCGTTGTGCAGGTACAGGCTGTGAAGATAGTTGGTGTGCATGACCGCCGGCATACGCGTGACATCGGCATTCCACGCCATCAGGTCGTTCGGTACGTCTGGTTCTCCAAGCAGGTATTCGCGCATGCGTGCCGACCAAACCAAGTCACGTGCCCGTAAGAACTGGAATGAGCCCGCCATTTGGTGACCCGTCAGAAATCCACGTTCCGCCATGATGTCTTCGAGCAGGGCCACCTGCGCTTCGTCGAGCAAGACGCCCATTTCGCCTGCATCTCGAAAATCCAACTGGGTTGCCAGCAGGGTCATGGAGGCCAGTGGCGCAATCGGTGCGCTGTGTACAACGTCTGTTCTGGCCAAAGAAGCTGCGGCCATGGCGAGCAGTGTGCCGCCCAAGCAATAGCCGGTGGTGTGGATCGGGATGCCGCCGGTTCTGTCGGTGATAACGGCCAGCGACTCCATCACGCCGAGTTGCAAATAGTCTTGCATGTCGAGCAAAGTGTCAGATTCATCAGGGTTTCGCCATGACAGCATGAACACGGTGTGGCCTTGATCCACCATATAACGCACCATGGAATTGTGCGGTGAGAGGTCCAGAATGTAGTATTTCATGATCCATGACGGCACGATGAACAGTGGCTCGCGCTGCACCTTACGCGTGGTCGGCGTGTATTGAATCAACTCCACAAGATGGTTGCGGTACACCACATTGCCGGGTGTACATGCGACCTCGATACCTGGTCTGTAACGGTGTTCTTCTGGCTTGAGTGGCAACAGACCCTGACTTTGCCGCCAGTCGTCGTATGCGTGGGCCGCACCGCGTAACAGGTTGGCTCCTTGGGTTTCGATGGTGGTTTTGATGACTTTAGGATTCGACCAGGGCCAATTACTGGGTGCCAGCATGTCCAGCCACTGACGCGACAACAGTTGCATCAGGTCTTCGTGATGGTGTTCCATGCCGCGTACGACGGTGGCTTCTTTCCACCACGTTTCCGCAACGCCATGGGTGCTGGCTAGCGCGCAGAAAGGCCAAGCATGCCAAGCTTTGTCGGCGTAACGCGGATCAGCTGAAGGCACGCCTTGGCGGCTGATCGCTTGTTGCATGGCCTGCATCCACGCCAGGCTACCTTGGGTCGTCAAGCGCGAAAAAGTCCCTGGCGAAGCCACTAAATGTCCTGCCCAGTCAGCTACAGCCAATCCCAATGAGACGGGTGACAAGCCGCCGGTTATCGACGCCATGCTCAGGCGTACGCTGTGATCAAGGGCCGCAGCTGCTTCTATGGCGGAGTTCGGATGCGCCGTTCTTTCAAAAAACGAGCGAACATCGCCGCGTCGCCTCAGCCCCTTGGCCGAGATGCGCTCAACTGCGCTGTTCCTTGGAGTCACATCATGGCGACCATTTTGAATTCGAACTTCAGTCATCGACATGGGGACTTTTTCTTTCTCAAGAATTGATCGAGAACAGGAGGATTTGAATGCCACACAAGGTCAAGAAAGTCAGAAGTTTCAGGGGTCACATTCTGGATGTGCGCAAGTCTTGTTCGCCGCTCTCTGTAGGTTGCAGCCTTTTTTGAAGACTTTCTATGCCAATACGTAGACGCTATACGAGACATCACCACGTCATAAATGATGGGACTCATGTCGGGCCATGAGTCCGCGCTTTCAGGTCACTACACTAGGAGACTTTTTTAAGTCTTAACCGCTAGGCACCGTACCCAATTTTCCATGCGCCACACCTTACCGGCCACGCCCGATGACTCGCCAGTTGACATCGTCTACCTTTGGGTCGACGGGCAGGACTTGGGTTGGCGCGCCAAACGCCGTCATGCACTAGGGCAACTCAGTGCGAACAGCAGCGAAGCTATTGCTAAATTTGGCAACGTTGAAGGCCGCTTTCGCGACAACGATGAACTTCTTTACAGTTTGCGTGCACTTGAGAGATTTTTCCCGGACCACGGCCACATTTACCTTGTCACCGATGGACAGACGCCTGACTGGTTAAAGGAGTCGGATCGGATGACGTTGGTTGATCATCGGGAAATTATTCCTGAAACTTCATTGCCGACTTTCGATTCGAGCAATATCGAGTCTTATATTCATCGTATTCCCGGCCTCTCTGAGCGTTATTTTTATTTCAACGATGACGTTTTCTTCGGTGCGCCTGTGAATGTTGACGATTGGTTCTGGCCTGGTGGTTTCTATGTGACTTGGTCAGACGACCCTGAAGTTTCTGATGAACTACTGCGAACGGATGCAACTGCACCAGAGAACGCCTGCAGGTTGTCTAATCATTGGCTAGCCAATAAGGCCGCCACTCAGACCCCGGCCTTGACGGGCGCTATCGCCAAGCCCATGCGCGCAATGGACCCGCAATACAAAAGTACCTTTCGGACTTTTGCGCATTCGCCGCGTCCCATGCGCAAGTCGCTTTTATGGGAGCTCGAAGAAGAGGCAGCGGAACTTTTCGATGGCGTCCGGTCGACCGTGTTCCGGATCTGGGACAAGCCCACCATCGTGTCTGATTTTGTGTTGCGCTGGGCGCTGGCCCATGGTTTGGCCCGAGTCAAAAGATATCGGCACCGCTATGTGTCTACGGGTGACTTAGATCAAGCCACAGAACTGAAACTATTGGCAGAGCAGTTTGGTCGGCTTGATTTTTTCTGCATCAACGACACCACCGACGATGCGCATGCTGAGGATCCACGGCTGGAAAATGTTCGAGCGTCCTTACGGCAGATGCTGTTTAAACCCTCTGAGTTTGAACGTCTTTCTGGGGCGCTTGTCTCAGCAAGAGCCATTCCAACGACCGTTGCTTGAGCGCAGTGCAAGCGCGATATCTTGAGTGCTCCGCGCCAGCAGCGTGGCCACTGCTTTGATGCGTGCTGGCGTCATGCGTTCATTGATAGCAGCCACACTCAGTGACGCAATAGGACGACCTGTGGCATCCGTGAAATGCCGACCCATCGCGCTGACGCCTGCATTCACTCTGTTCCTGATCAAGGTATAGCCCTTGCGATGTGTCTCTTTGATGGATGAGGTCAGGAATTCTCGCGAAATCCCCCAGTCAGAATCAAGCTGGGCATGGATGGAGTCCAGTACGCATTCCCGTTCCAGCTCTGGTAGTGCGGCCAGCAGCGCCATGCCGCCTGCACCCACACCCAGCGGTCGCCTACTGCCCACTTGCAGAGTGATCACTCGGATGGGTGAGGGGCCTTCTTGTAAGTCGAGACAAACGGCTTCATGCGCACTTCTCAGCACCAGGTAAGCGGTGTCCCCAGCATCTACGGCGAGACGTTGCAGGATCGGTCGGCACAAGCCACGGATGTCGAACTGCTGCGCTGCCGACAGCCCGAGTTCAAATGCTAGCGATCCGAGTGCGTAACGGCGCTCATTGTCCAGTTGCGTGACCATTCCTTCATCGATGAGCTGATGCAGTAATCGGTGAGTGGTGGGGTGCGGAAGTTCAACGTGCCTGGCGATTTCCGTGAGTGCGCCGCCACGGCTGCCTTTGGTAGCCAAGAAACGCATGATGGAGAAAGCCCGGTGCAGCAAGCTTGGACGTTCAACGGTTGCGGCAGTTGGCATGGTCTTGTGGCCTCTATTTTTGAGGCAATTGTATGTCCGCTGAGTGAACATATTGGTTCGATCTACTGCACGCACGCCAAAATCTCTAATGACTAGATATACAAAATAGACGGAGACATACACGTGATTAGACGCACCTTGATTTCGTTGGCAGTGGCTTTGCCGGCGCTTGCATACGCAGCCTTTCCAGACAAACCGATCACGCTGATTCAAGGCTTTGCCGCCGGTGGCAATGCCGATGTGATTGCGCGTATTGTTGCTGCCGGGTTGGCCAAGGAGCTTGGGCAACCCGTCGTAGTGGAAGCCAAGCTGGGCGCGGGTGGTAATGTGGCTTCAGGCTTGGTGGCCAAGGCGCCGGCAGACGGTTACACGCTGATCTTGCTCACCGGTGGCCACGCGGTGTCCAGTGCGGTCTACAAAAAGTTACCCTTCGATCCTGTCGAGGACTTTGACTGGTTGTCGGTGGTGAGTAAATTTCCGTTTGTTATTTCAGTGAGTTCAGCCAGTAAGTTCAATAACTTGCGAGATGTCATCGCCGCCGCCAAAGTTGCACCTGACACCGTTTCGTACAGCTCGGTCGGCATCGGCTCTACGCAACATTTATCTGGCGAATTGTTTCAGGCCATGTCGGGTACCAAGCTCATTCATGTGCCTTACAAGGGCGGCGCTGGCCCGTTGCAGGATGTGCTGGGCGGACGTGTCGACATGATGTTTGACTCCGTCACCGTAACGCGCTCCCAAGTTGAGGGGGGCAAACTGCGTGCATTGGGTGTGACCACGATGCAGTCGGTGCCTTTGTTGCCTGGCGTTGCACCGGTGGCCGACAGCGTACCTGGTTTTGAAGTGACGTCGTGGACGGGGATAGCGGCCCCAAAAGGTCTGCCGCCTGCTGTTGCGCAGCGACTTTTCGCGGCTATTGTGGCCGCGCTATCCGATCCTGAGACCAAACGCAGGCTTGAGGCTACAGGCGGTGCGGTCACGCCTTCAGCATCAGGTGTTGAGATGAAAAGCTATGTGGCTAATCAAGTCCTGAAGTGGAAGAAGGTTGTTACCGATTCGGCTATTCCGCAGCAATAATTGACGTCAATCAAAGGATTTTTATGCTTTGCAAAAAACTTCACCACGCCGCTTTCCGTTGCAAAGATGCGCAAGAGACTGTGACTTTTTACACCCAGGTTCTGGGGCTCAAGCTCTCTCATGCGATGGGCGAAGACCATGTGCCGTCAACAGGAAAATACAGCCCGCATATTCATATTTTTCTGGAGATGGAAGACGGCAGTTCGATTGCATTTTTTGAGTGTCCGAACGATCCAGGCAATATGAAGGATCTGACGTCACCTGACTGGATCCAACACTTCGCGTTTGAAGTCGACAGTGTGGCGACAGTATTGCAGGCGAAGGAAGATTTGATCGCCAAAGGTGTCAAGGTGGTGGGGCCGACCAATCACGACGATTTCATCACCTCCATCTATTTCTTTGACCCGTCCGGGCATCGGCTTGAACTGACTACACGCACGTGTCCGACGGCTAGGTATCGTATTTTTGAATCCGAGGCCCAAGGAGTGTTGGACCTCTGGAGTCAAACCCACGACTGGTCGCAGCGCGAAAAGTTATACGGGGCACAGACCGGCTACGCCCGGAGTGCTGACAAGGTTTAACTCAAGGTCAGCAAGGTCAGTCTCGGATTCAATACTGAATCAAGGCTGCTTCCATGTCGGTTCAAAAAATGGTGCTGGCACCATGATCTTCGAGGTCTGGCTTTGCAGCAGCGGCAACATCTTGGCGACATAGGCACGCCAGTTTGCGTCCTTTCCCAACTCGCCCCGGCGGTGGGTGCGGTCAGCCAGATCTTCATAAGCCCACATGTGGACGATCTGGTTCAGCTCGCCGATGTCTGTGTAGTAGTAGCCGACCATGCGGCCGAGAATACGCAGTTGAATCTGTAAGCCTTCTTGCTCATAAAGGCTGAGATAGTCGCGCCATTTACCGGGAAGGGTGGTGTAAGTGCGTTGTTCCACGAGCATTTTTTTCAGTCTTTCGCAAAGTTGTCAATGGTTTGAAGAATGACCGGAGCAGAATTTCGGCCAAGACGTGAATGCTTTCTTGGTTCAAAGTTGATACCCACCGTCAATGATGATACGTGTGCCCGTGGCCGTGCGCAGGTGTGTGACGCAGGCCAGCACTGCGCGCGCCACATCCTCCGGTGTCACGGCCCTGCCGATGGGCGTTGCGACGCCCTTTTTGTGTATATCCTCACGCGAGCGTCCGGGCACAAAGCCCGTATCGACTGAAGCTGGCGAGACGCATAAAAACCGCACCGAGGGACCGAACGCGCGTCCCATCGACATGGTCATGGTGTCCAGTGCCGCCTTAGCCGCGCAGTACGCCATGTTGCTGCCTGATCCGGTAAACGCTGAAATGGAGGATACGGAAACGACCGTGGCATCTCCTGATTTTTGCAGCAAGGGGAGCATCGCGCGCGTGATGGAAAAAGTGCCGCCTGCATTGGTCAGCAAAATCTCGTTGAACAGCGCGCTGTCGAGAGTTGTGACGTCCGTGTGTGGAATGCGGGTGGTGTAGCCTGCTGAATTGACCAGAATGTCGACAGTCCCCACCAGACCCGCGAGTTGGTTGGCCAGTGCGGTGTGTAGCGCCGAGTCCCCAAGCGGTAGGTGCACCGCCAAATGTCCTTGTCCGGGCAACGTTGCACGCAATGATTCGGCCCGATCTGCACCTTGGTTGAAGCCGATGATGACCCGTGCGCCTTCTGCGGCGAGCAGTTGGACGACCGCCGCTCCGATGCCGCCACTGCCTCCAGTGACGAGTGCAGTTTTGCCTTGAAGGGGCGTGGTGCAAGGGGCTGAATACATGGTCAATCTCTGAGTCCTGTCTGGCCGCAAGAGGCAACCGTTCGTGGCCAATTATGGGTCGACAGGCACTTTTTAGAGGGTGCTTTGTCCGCTGAATGAACACACTCTTCACCCCCCCCCTATTCTTGCCGTGGGTTAGATGGCGGGCTTGTCGCTCATGGCTTTCAGGTCGTCTTTGCGCAGCATGCAGGCGTAGGGTGCCACTTGCAGCGAGTCACCAACCACCTGCAGTGACGCCGGAGTTTATTCCGACTGTGAGGAAAGCGGCTGTTATGAGAATTGAAAATTTCATGCGAGTCCTTTGATGGGTGAACTTTAGAAGCTGGGCAGCACTGGACGGCGAAACTGGTTCTGCCTGAGCATTATTTTGCGGCAAGTTAATACGGAAAACAAAGCACGCTCAGAAAAAGCGTTTTGCAAAGAATGACGAACTTCAAGACCAGTCCACTCCCTGGATTTGATTGGCCTAGAATTCTGTTTTCCTAACTATTTAAAAAGAGTAACCCATGAAAAGCACAAGCCGCCGAGTATTCATGATGCAAGTCGCCGTCGCTTCGACAGCAGTGATCGCATCGCAAGCCATGGCGCAGGCCAAGGTCGACGAAAAAGACCCACAGGCTGCGGCGCTGGGTTATCTGGCTGACACCACCAAGGTCGACGCTAAGAAATTTCCAAAGCATGCCGCGACTCAGAAGTGTTCGGGTTGCCAGCTCTACACCGGCAAGCCAGCGGATGCGAGCGGCGGTTGCGCTCTGTTTGCCGGCAAGCTGGTAGCCGCTAACGGCTGGTGCAGCGCCTACGTCAAAAAGGCAGGCTGAACGGTCCGTTAAGTTGCACGGTGGCGTAGTTGATTGCGATCGCAAAAGCCACCCACAACAAATAGGGCAACAACAAGGCGCTTGCCGGGCGTGAGTAGCGCTTCATCGTCCATACCAATGCGGCGATGGAGAGCCACAAAAAACCCACTTCAAGCAGTGCCCAGTCGGGGCGCTGTAGCTTGAAGAAGAGCAAACTCCACAGCGTGTTCAAACTTGCATTCAGTGCAAAAAGGCCGATCAGCCAATAGCGGCTGGCTCTGTCTGGCGTTTTCTTCCAAGCCGTAGCGCCAGCAATCGCCGACAGCACAAAAATCAAGGTCCAAACGGGGCCAAACCAAGCGTCGGGCGGCTTGAACGCGGGTTGAACCAAGCTTTTGTACCAAGGTCCGATCTCGGTCAAAAGACCGCCCAAAACCGCCACCCCCAACGCCGCTAAACCGGCTATGAGCAGGGGACGCTGGGCTTTGGTGGGCGGTGATTCATTGTTCATTGCGTACTTCAGGTGATGGGTGCCGGGTTGAACAAGACCAGTGCGTTGTGCAATTTCCAGTGTTCTGCCCAGGTTTTTTTGCGGCCGCTAGCAACTTCCAACATCATCTCAAAAAGTTCCCAGCCGACGTTTTCAATGGTCTTTTCACCGGTGGCAATGGTGCCTGCGTTGATGTCCATCAGGTCATGCCAGCGTCGGGCCAAGTCACTGCGGGTGGCCACTTTGATGACGGGAACCGCAGCCAAGCCGTAGGGTGTACCACGTCCCGTTGTGAAAACATGCAGATTCATGCCGCCGGCCAATTGCAAGGTGCCACAAATAAAATCGCTGGCTGGCGTGGCGGCATAGGTCAGCCCTTTGGCTCTGAGTTTTTCGCCGGGGGACAAGACATTGGCAATCGGTGCTGTGCCGGATTTGACGATGGAGCCCATGGCTTTTTCGACGATGTTTGACAAGCCGCCTTTTTTGTTGCCGGGCGTCGTGTTAGCGCTGCGGTCTGCGCCGCCGCGCTGCAGGTAAGCGTCGTACCAAGCCATTTCGTGGATCATCGCTTGCGCGACTTCGGGCGTGGTGGCGCGTGAGGTGAGTTGGTCGATGCCGTCGCGGACTTCGGTGGTTTCTGAAAACATCACACTGGCACCGGCACGCACCAACAAGTCGGTGCAAAACCCCACCGCCGGGTTGGCCGTGACGCCGGAGAAAGCATCGCTGCCGCCGCACTGCACGCCGACCACCAGCTCAGACGCCGG
>CANFZL010000059.1 GCA_947451205.1 Comamonadaceae bacterium | reverse complement strand
GATTGCAAATCCAGTTAGCCCGGTTCGACTCCGGGTCGCGCCTCCACTCCATTGCGGGAGTAGCTCAGTTGGTAGAGCGCAACCTTGCCAAGGTTGAGGTCGAGAGTTCGAGACTCTTCTCCCGCTCCAGATTCAAAGGACAGCACTTTCAGTGCTGTCCTTTTTTTTCGTCCGTGAGATTACCACGCATA
Source organism: Comamonadaceae bacterium (assembly GCA_947451205.1). Classification (GTDB taxonomy): domain Bacteria; phylum Pseudomonadota; class Gammaproteobacteria; order Burkholderiales; family Burkholderiaceae_C; genus Polaromonas. The sequence goes on along the minus strand of CANFZL010000059.1, from coordinate 12,230 downwards.
GCAAATTGATATGGATGCGGGCAAATTAAGCATTGGACGGAGTGGCTTTGTCTGCCTAAGCTCTGCATGCAGAAACAAGAATGTTTTTGCATAAAAAATATTAAAAATCATGGATACAGACCATGAACATAAGGGACAAAAAATGAACGTCTTCTCGAGATTCGGCAGGCTGGCATTGATTGCCACTGTCTTACCATTTGCTGGCATGGCTATGAGTCAAGACTTTCCCAACAAAAGCATTCGTTTGATCGTGCCAGCAGCCCCAGGTGGTGGCGCTGACTTTCTGGCGCGGATTGTGGGCATCAAATTGTCGGAGGCCATGAGCCAGCCGGTGGTCATTGACAATCGCGCAGGTGCTTCAGGCACGATAGCGGCAGACATGACCGCCAAGGCTGTTGGCGATGGCTATACCCTGTTGATGGGGCAATCGACCAGTATTGTCATTGCGCCACAGGTCTATCAAAAACTCAATTACGACACTCTTCGAGATCTCAAACCAGTTACTTTAGTTGCTGAAGTTCCCAACGTATTGGTGATTCATCCGAGTGTCCCAGCCAATTCCGTTAAGGAGTTGATCGCGTTGGCCAAGGCTAAGCCAGGGATGCTGAACTTCGGATCATCTGGCAATGGCGCGCCGACGCATTTGGCAGGCGAGATGTTTAAAACTGCAACGGGAACCAACTTGATTCATGTGCCGTATAAAGGTGCCGGGCCTGCTGCCAATGCCTTGATTTCCGGTGAAATCCAGGTGATGTTTGCGCCTATCGTCTCAGTGCTACCCCACGTGAAGTCAGGGCGTCTTCGTGCCTTGGCTGTCACTTCTGTTGCGCGTTCTGCTGCTGCCCCTGAACTTCCGACGTTGGCTGAGTCTGGTTTGATCGGCTACGACATCAGTTCTTGGTTCGGGTTATTTGTTCCATCGAGCACACCTGACGCAGTGGTTGAAAAGTTATACCGTGAAACAGCGCGGCTGCTAAAGTCTCAAGACGTCATTGACCGATTTTCCAAAGAAGGCGCTGAGCCTGTAGGCAGCACGCCTGCACAGTTCAATAACTATGTCCGCCAAGAGTACGTAAAGTACACCAAGGTGATCAAGGACAACGGAATCAAAGCCGACTGATTCGTAGAAAATAACCCCAAGAGAAACCTCAGAAAGTAATTGATGAATACGCCTGACATGATGACACCGAAGAATCGCAGCCAGCAAACCATGGCTCACAACATGACGCTGTTATCCCATCACGAACTCGATGGTTTCGGTGGGATGGGCGAGGGCATTGCGATGCAACTAGCCGATGACGGCCGCCGTATTCTCTGGATGGCGCATGAGTCCGCGCCCAAAAATTTCACCGGCGTCGATGTCACCGATCCTAAGAATCCACGCGTGATCGTTCAAACCGAACTTCCACACATGAAGGTGCGCTCGAACTCATTGGATGTCGTCGGTAATCTGATGGTTGTTGCCAACCAGACCAAAGAGGTGAACATGAAGCCGGCTGGCTTCGATGTCTACGACATCTCCACACCAGAGCAACCCAAGTTGATCTCTCACTTCGATTGCTCCGGTCCGTACTCGCGTGGTGTGCACGCGGTATGGTTTGTCGACGGCAAAACGGTACATATTTCCTCTGGTGCCCATGACTTTCAGCCGCACAACCCGAAAGACGATCAGATCTACCGAATTGTGGATATTTCCAACCCAAGCAAACCTGTCGAGACTGGTCGTTGGTGGTATCCAGGCACGCGCGTGGGTGATACTGCACCGCAACCAGCGCGGTTGCCCGCACAATTTGACACGGGATTTCGTGCGCACAATACCAATGTGTTTCCCCAGCGGCCAGACCGTGCGTACGTTGGTTACATCGATGGCGGTGCAATCGTTCTAGATATCTCAAATCCATCTGATATCAAGATGGTGTCGCACTGGAACCACTCGCCACCCTTCAATGGTTTCACGCACACGGTGCTGCCATTGTTCGAGCGTGGACTTTGGGTTGTCAGCGACGAGTGCGTGCAGGACGACGGCAAAGATTGGCCCAAGTTGGTGTGGATGGTTGACGCCCGCTCTGATGCGAATCCGGTACCCATCTCGACATTTCCGGCGCCGCCTTATGACGCATTTGCTAAACGTGGCGGGCGTTTCGGTGCGCACAACCTGCATGAAAATTTACCGCTGCCGGTGTCCTTCCAATCAGATACTTTGACGATCGGGACGTTTTTCAACGCCGGTGTTCGTGTCTATGACACGACCAACCCGTATCAAGTCGAAGAGGTCGCTTATTTTGTACCCGGTACCCCAAGACTGGCCCCTGCCGGTGCCATTCAGCTCAACGACGTGTTTGTCGATGACCGTCGTTTGGTCTACACAATTGACCGTTTCGGCGGCGGTCTTTACATCCTTGAAATGAATATCTGAATACCGAAAGTCAGTCAATGAAGCGTGATCCGCTGGCCGGAAAAATTCCGGTCACTCTCATCACTGGTTTTTTGGGCAGCGGTAAGACCACCTTGATCAGTCGCTTGCTCCGGCATCCCGACATGGATCGGGTGGCTGTGGTCATCAACGAGATTGGCGAGATCGGCATCGACAACGACCTTGTCAAAATGTCGTCTGAAAATGTCAGCTTGTTGGCCAACGGTTGTTTGTGCTGCTCGGTGCGGACTGACCTGCAGGAAACCTTGCGGGAGTTGTTTGGAGAGCGACGTGCCGGTCAAATTCCTGATTTCGATAGGGTCATGATTGAAACCACTGGACTGGCGGATCCGGCTCCCGTGATTCAGACCTTGGCCAGCGACACCATGCTGGGCGCGCATTACAGGCTTGATGGCGTTGTGACACTTGTGGATGCCGCCAATGGGCTGACGCAATTGGCAGAGAATGCCGAGCCAGAACACCAGATTGCATTGGCAGATCGTATCTTCATCACCAAGTGTGATTTGGCCTCCGAAGCGGTCATTTCTGATTTGACGGCAGCCATCAGCATGATCAACCCACGCGCCGAGATTCGGCGCTGCAGCATGGGTGACTTGCATCCGAGCGACTTGATTGGGATTGGTCTGACCAGCGCGCGCGCTGGTGATGAAACCCTGCATTTCCTCGGTGAACTCAAGCCACTGGCAGAGAACAGCAAGCAGCGAGAATCTTATTTGGGTGACAGGCTTCCCGCGCGGCATGATCCAACTGTCAAAACCTTGTCATTGCGTTTTGATCGACCCTTTACCTGGGCCTCTTTTTCGGCCGCCATTGAGCTGATCATCTCTCTTCGCGGCAAGGATATGTTACGCGTCAAAGGCATCGTGAATGTGGATGGCAACCCGGTTGTTGTCCAAGGCGTAGGGCATATTTTTCATCCTCCGCTCCCGCTAGACCGTTGGCCCAGTGACGACATCGGCTCACGGATCGTCTTTATCACCCGCAATATTGAAGCTTCAACTCTGCGCGCTTTGTTCAGTGCAGTGGCGTTGATGCAGACTTGACGCTGATTTACATCTTCTTCTTCAAGCAGCCAAGTCTACAAAAGAGGCATAATTCTAGGTAGCCCCGGTGGTGAAATCGGTAAACACAAGAGACTTAAAATCTCTCGATCGCAAGGTCTTACCAGTTCAAGTCTGGTCCGGGGCACCATTTTCAAGCAGGGCCCTTCAAAACCAGAGGCCAATCGTCACCTCGCAAGCTCACCTAGCAACATTTTCTCAGGGCTACCTTTGCGTGTTGCGATTGATTTGTCTAATCGGTCGGGGGCATAGGAATTTCCCCCGCTTTTCTGGCTCTGTCCAACTCGCGCTTGACTTCCTCACGTGTAAGGCGCGGTCCATTGTCTTGTTGAGGGTAGCGCGATGGGTACAGCTCGTGCAGTTGCAAGTTACTTTCGTCATTGGCTGGAATTTCTCCTGTTCGTTGAGCTTCCATTAACTCTTGGCGAACTTGCTCCCGCGTGAGGCTTGGCCCCTTGGCTTTTGGCGGGTAGCGCTGGGGGAACTCCTCGTTCAATTTCAATCCACTCTCATCATTGGCCGGGATGTCGCCCGTTTGCTTGGCGGCTTCAAGTTCCTGAAGCACTTCGGCGCGGGTCTTCGGCATCCCAGGGTCTGCAGCCAAAGTCGGACCCGCCGACAGTGTTGCCAGCGCCAGCATCATGGCTGAACCAACAGTCGATAAATTTGCGTATGTCATGGTGAATATCCTTTCAAATAGACCGCCATCTTGAGGAGACGGCAAATGTCACTCTCCTCGCCGAGGCTGGGGTCTGTTGTCGGAAATCAGGATGCACTTTTGTAGGTAATCACCAACCGCGCATCAAGGCTGATTGGCATTTGGGTTGATCAGGGACTTTTTTGTTCGACAATAAGCCATACCGTGTAGCTCAAATCTGAGTTGCCAAATTAGTCAACCTGTCACTACTTCCCCAGGCCGTGGCCTTTTGTATTTGAAAGTTCAAGCCCGCGTCAAGGCCGCAATATGGGCCTACAAATAGCTAAAATCAGACTTATGCCTCGTTACAACTCCCCATTTGAAATTCATGTGCATGGCGAAGTGCCGTTGCGGGCCGACGTTGGCTTTGAGCAGCTTCAGGAGGCGCTTAAGCCGCTGTGGAAATACGCAGGCGCAAAGTCCCTTGTAGATGGCGCGGCCAGTTCCTATGAGGAGGAGCCTGGCATTCGACTCGATGCTCAGGCGCATTTGCTACAGCTGTGCTGGACGGTGTCTGGCGACGAAGATTTTCGTCAGGCGCTAGACGAAATGTGCATGGCCTTGAATGATTTAGCTGAAAGCGGTGCGCCGATTGAGGTCACGTTTTACGATGCTGACTTTGATGACGAAGATGAAGAGATGGACAACGCCGGCGACGCACGCGACGACTTCGCCATGTATTTTGTCGGCCCGACGCCGGCGGCCATTATGCAGGTGCAGCGAGATTTATTGGTGCAAGACACCATCAGTTTGATGGAACGTCATTTTGACGCTTCTGAGTTGAGTGATGTGGTCGCGGCGGTCGACAAACTCTTTGAGCGTCGCTTCACGTCCTTGGTTGACTCCATGCAGCTTGGCCGGCCACCACGGGGTCAAGGTGGCTCTTCGGGTGGTTCGGGCCACGGTGGCGGACGCAAACCTCGCCACCTGCACTGAACTGCGTTCAATCTTTGGGTGTCAAACCCAGACCGGTGAGATAAACCGCCACGACTTGCTCGCCCACTTGGACCAGATCGAATGCGGCGTTGTCGAGCAGCCAGTTCTGGATCAAACCATCCAGCAAGGCATGCAGTCCTTGGGCGGCGATGGCGGCTGGCAAGCGCAGCAAGATTGACTCAGCCACTGCGGCGGCTCTTAAGCCAGTCTCGATTTTTTCTAAAAAGGAATTGCGAACGTGAATATGCCGCATGCGGATGGCGTGTAGCTCATCGATGTATTCAACCTTCAAGGTGGCCACTTCAAAGACCCGACGGGTTTGCGGGTCGGTGGCAATTCGCAAGAGCGCTTGCCTGATGCTGCTGCAAATGTGTGCCAAAGGCTGTACCGTCTCAGCGTGTGCCAAAAATTCTAAAGACGCTTCCAGCGGCAAAGTGACCCTGTCCATCATGGCGTTGAACAAATCAGCCTTGTCCTTGAAATGCCAATACACCGCGCCACGCGTGGCTGCTGCTGCGCGCGCGATGTCCTGAAGCGAGGTGTGCGACACGCCTTTGGCCAGAAACAGTGCTTCGGCGGCATCCAGCAGACGGTGCCGGGTGGCGAGGGCGTCTTCCTTTGTGCGACGTACCAACGTGGGACCTTTCTATGTTCGGGTTATTACGGAGGCATTCAATATACATTCATAAATGTATGTAAACTCCGTTTTTGTAAATTTTGGTCTTTTTCAAGTCTATTTCGTCTTAGATTCGTGTCGTTTTTAGCCCCACCACGCTTTTGTTCATTTGAGGAACCGCATGTCCTTTTCCAGCACATCTATGTCTGATTTTTCTGTGGCTCGTTCCGCTAGACCCTTGTGGCTGGGTGGCTTATTGATGGCTGTTTTGCTGGCCGGATGCGGCCAAGGCAACAAAGAGGCTGCTTCGGGTGGCGCACCCCCGTTGGCCGAAGTTGGCGTGGTGACGGTCGCTCTCGGCGACGTTGCTTTGCTGACTGAATTGCCAGGCCGACTGGAAGCCTCGCGGGTGGCCCAAGTGCGTGCCCGCGTCGCGGGTATCTTGCAAAAGCGGCTGTTCACCGAAGGCAGTGATGTGAAAGCTGGTGAGGCTTTGTTCAGCATCGACTCGGCCCCGTATGCGGCGGTCTATGCCAGTGCGCAGGCCTCATTGGCGCGGGCACAAGCGAACTTGGAGCAGGCCACTTTGTTGGCACAGCGCTACCAGCCCTTGGTCAAGGCGAATGCTGTCAGCAAGCAAGACTTTGCCAACGCAGAGGCCGCACAAAAGCAGGCGGAAGCCGATGTGGCGGTCGGTAAAGCCGCCGTTCAGACGGCCAAAATAACACTCGATTACGCCGCCGTCACGGCACCTATTTCAGGCCGTATTGGCCGTGCGCTGGTGACCGAAGGCGCGCTGGTCGGACAGGGCGAATTCACCCAACTGGCTGTGGTCCAGCAGATCAACCCGATGTACATCAACTTCACCCAGCCCGCAGCGGAAGTGATGAAGCTGCGCAAGGCGCTGGAAGCCGGCCAGCTCAAGCGCGCCAACGGCGACGAGGCCGCCCGCGTGAGCCTTGTGCTGGAAGATGGCAGTGTTTACGCCCAATCCGGTCGTCTGTTGTTCTCTGATTTATCGGTTGACCAGGCCACCGGCCAAATTACTTTGCGCGCTGAAGTGCCGAACCCCAAAGGCTTGCTGTTGCCTGGTTTGTATGTGCGCGTGCGCCTTGAACAGGCGCAAGTCCGCAACGCGATGCTGTTGCCACAACAGGCGGTTACCCGCTCGGCGCAGGGCGACACTGTGATGGTCGTTGGCGCCGACGGAAAAGTCGCGCCGCGCAAGATCAAAGTGGGCGAATCCCAAGGCAGCCAGTGGGTGATTCTGGACGGTTTGCAGGCCGGTGAGCAAGTCATGGTTGATGGCTTTCAAAAGCTGCGCGGCCCCGCTCCGGTGAAGCCGGTGCCCTGGAAAGCCAGCGTTGCGGATGGCACGGTCCCGGCCAAAGCCGCTTCTGCTGCGGCCACACCTGCTGCCCCTGCCTCCGCGGCTAAAAACTAAGGAGCGCGGCATATGGCCAAGTTTTTCATCGACCGACCCATTTTCGCGTGGGTCATTGCGCTTTTCATCATTGTGTTGGGCAGCGTGGCGATCACGCAGTTGCCGATTGCACAGTACCCACCAGTGGCTCCGCCGGCGATTGTGATTTCTGCGACTTACCCGGGCGCTTCAGCGCGCACGCTGGAAGAAAGCGTGATCAGCGTTATCGAACAAGAAATGAACGGCTCGCCCGGTCTGATCTACATGGAATCGGTGACTCAAGCCAACGGTACGGGCACGATCACGCTGAGTTTTGAAACCGGCACCAATTCCGATTTGGCACAGGTTGATGTGCAAAACCGTTTGTCACGCGCCACCCCACGTTTGCCTGCCGCCGTGACGCAGCAGGGAGTGCGGGTCGACAAGTCTCGCTCAAACTTTTTGCTCTTCACGATTTTGTCCTCTGACGATCCGGCTATCACGCCTGTCATGCTGGGCGATTACGCCTCGCGCTCGGTGTTGCCCGAGATTCAGCGCATTCCCGGTGTCGGTCAAGCGCAGCTGTTTGGCACCGAGCAAGCCATGCGGATTTGGATCGACCCAGCCAAACTGGTCGGTTTCAATTTGTCGGTGAACGATGTCAATGCGGCCATTCGCGCGCAAAACGCCCAGGTTTCAGCCGGTTCGATTGGCGAGCTGCCAAACATCACTGGTCAATCTATCTCTGCAACGGTGGTCGTCAACGGCCAGCTGACCTCGGTTGATGCGTTTGGCAATATTGTCTTGCGGGCCAACCCGGACGGCTCGACTGTGCGTTTGAAAGACGTCGCCCGAATTGAGTTGGCGGCACAAACCTTTGCGATCTCGGCCCGCTTGAACGGCAAGCCTGCGACTGGTATCGGCGTGCAGTTATCGCCAACCGGCAATGCCTTGGCCACGGCCAACGCGGTGCGCCAGCGCATGGGCGAGTTGTCGGCGTATTTCCCTCCGGGCGTGAAGTGGGAAATTCCTTACGATAGCTCTGGCTTCATCAAAATTTCCATCACTGAAGTGGTCATCACCTTGCTCGAAGCGGTGGCGCTGGTGTTTTTGGTGATGTTTCTGTTCTTACAAAACTGGCGCTACACCGTCATCCCGACGCTGGTGGTGCCGATCGCCTTGTTAGGCACGTTTGGTGCGCTGCTGGCCTTGGGTTTTTCGATCAACGTGCTAACGATGTTTGGCATGGTTCTGGTGATTGGTATCGTCGTCGACGATGCGATCGTTGTGGTTGAAAACGTCGAGCGCATCATGAGTGAGGAAGGGCTGCCGCCGCGTGAGGCCACGCGCAAAGCCATGGGTCAAATTTCCGGCGCCATCATTGGCGTGACGGTGGTGCTGATTTCTGTGTTTGTGCCGTTGGCCTTTTTTGCCGGTTCGACTGGCAACATCTACCGTCAGTTCTCCGCGGTGATGGTCGCTTCGATTGCCTTCTCCGCGTTCATGGCGCTGTCGTTGACGCCCGCGCTGTGCGCCACCTTGTTGCAACCGGTGCAAGCCGGACACCATGTTGAGAAGAAGGGTTTCTTCGGCTGGTTCAACCGCGGTTTTGCGCGCACCACCAAAGCGTATGAAGGTGCGGTCGCCCGCATCTTGCGGCGCGCGGTCCGTTACCTGGTGATTTACGCCGCCATCATTGGTGTCGTGGTGCTGGTTTATTCGCGTCTGCCGTCGTCCTTTCTGCCGGCCGAAGACCAGGGCACGATGCTGGTCAACATTCAGCTGCCAGCTGGAGCCACGCAAGAGCGCACGCGCGCCGTGGTTGAACAGGTCGAGAGTTACATGCTGAAGCAGCCCGAAGTGGCCAGCATGGTTGGCGTGCTTGGTTTCAGTTTTTCTGGCCAGGGACAAAACGCCGGCCTTGCGTTTGTGACGCTGAAAGACTGGAGCCAACGCACTGGTCCGGGTCAGTCGGCGCAGGCTTTGGCCGACCGCGCTTTTGGCGCGCTGTCGGGCATTCGCGATGCCTTCATCTTTCCGCTCAGCCCGCCACCGATTCCTGAGTTGGGCAATGCGTCTGGTTTTACCTTTCGCTTGCAAGACCGCGGTGGTTCTGGCCGTGAAGCGCTGATCGCTGCTCGGAATCAGTTGCTGGGCATGGCCAGCCAGAGCAAATTATTGACACAGGTCAGACCCGATGGTCTGGAAGACGCACCGCAACTGGAAATCGTGATCGACCGCGACAAAGCCAATGCGCTGGGCGTGCCGTTCGATGCCATCAATGCCACCTTGTCAACGGCGCTGGGATCGAGTTACATCAACGACTTTCCCAACCGCGGACGTTTGCAGCGGGTGATCGTGCAAGCCGACGCGCCAGCGCGCATGCAGCCGGCTGACCTGATGCGGCTGCATGCCAGCAATAACCAAGGTCAGCAAGTTCCATTTGCAGCCTTTTCCAGCACGCGCTGGGTCACCGGTGCGATGCAGTCGGTGCGTTACAACGGCTATCCTGCGATGCGTATTTCCGGCGCGCCGGCAGCCGGCTACAGCACGGGCGCGGCGTTGACCGAGATGGAACGCTTGGCCAAGCAGTTGCCTCCGGGCTTTGCTTTTGAATGGACGGGCCAGTCGCGGGAAGAAAAACTCGCCGGTTCACAAGCCATGATTCTTTACGGCTTTGCGATTCTGGCGGTATTCCTCTGCTTGGCCGCCTTGTACGAAAGCTGGTCAATTCCGCTGTCCGTCATTTTGGTCGTCCCGTTGGGTGTGCTGGGTGTGCTGCTGGCCACCTTGTTCAGGGGTTATGCCAATGACGTTTACTTCCAAGTTGGATTAATCACCATCATCGGACTGACGGCTAAAAATGCGATTTTGATCATTGAGTTTGCCAAAGACCTGCAGGCCCAAGGCAAGAGTGTGACCGAGTCTGCTTTGACTGCGGTGCGAATGCGGTTTCGGCCCATCATCATGACGTCGATGGCGTTTGGCTTGGGTGTCTTGCCTTTGGCTTTGGCTTCTGGTGCCGGTTCGGCCAGTCAAAGGGCGATTGGCACGGGTGTGCTCGGCGGCATGATCACGGGCACAGGTTTGGCAGTGTTTTTTGTGCCGGTGTTTTTTGTTGTTGTTCGCGGCTATTTCAAAGGCAGTGAGCGGCAGCGCCGCATGCACGCCCACGAGATGCCGCAAGACCTGCCGGCCGGTGCTTCCGCAGGAGATCAGGTATGACCACAACAATGATGACTAAACACTTGAGCGTGTTGACTGCCGCACTGGTCCTAGCAGGCTGTTCAATGGCCCCTCAATACGAACGTCCGGCATCACCGCTGGCCGGAGATTGGCCTGCGCTAGGGCTGGCGACAGCCAGCGCCGAGCAAACCGGTCAAGCGGCTTCAGCGCTCGAATGGCAAAGTTTCTTCAGCGACCCTCAACTGCGCAAGTTGATCGAGGTGTCGCTGGCCAACAACCGTGATCTGCGCATCGCGGTGCTGACCATCGAACAGACCCGCGCTCAGTTCCAAATCAGCCGCGCCAATCAGTTTCCTTCGATCGGTGCAGCCGCTACTGGCTTGCGCCAGCCGAACACCAACGGCAACGGCACCATTACCAGCGCTTACACCGCCGGTTTGGCGATGACGTCCTATGAGATTGATTTCTTCGGCCGTGTGGCCAGCCTCAAAGATGCGGCTTTGTCGCTGTATCTCGCTTCTGAGGAAGGCCGCAAAACAGCACAGATCAGTCTGATTGCGGCGGTCGCCAATGGCTATTTGAGCCTGCTGGCCGACCAAGAGTTGCTGGCCATCACGCAGCAGACGTTGAACAGTCGTGAAGTTTCGCTGAAGCTCAGCCAGCTGCGTTTTGACAATGGTGTCAGCTCCGAGCTAGACCTGCGCCAATCCCAGTCTTTGGTCGAAGCGGCCCGCGTCAGCTTGGCGCAATTGCAACGGCAACGCGCGCTCGACGAAAATGCCCTGAGCCTGTTGCTGGGCCAGCCGCTCATCGGTGATCTGGCGGTGGTTTTACCGACCGGGCAGGGCTTGGCTGACAGACCTGTAATGGCCGACGTGCCCGCCGGTTTACCTTCCGATTTGCTGGTCTTACGGCCAGACATTCGGCAGGCCGAACAACAGTTGCTGGCCGCGAATGCCAACATTGGCGCAGCCCGTGCCGCATTTTTCCCGCGCATCTCTTTGACCGCCTCGGCTGGCAGTGGCAGCAGCAACTTGGCTGGTTTGTTTGACAGCGGAACCTACGGATGGACGCTGGCACCACAGCTGTTTTTGCCTTTGTTCGACGCGGGTCGTAACCAAGCCGGATTAGAGGTCAGCAAAGCATCGCGCGACATCGCAGTCGCGCAGTATGAAAAAGCCATTCAAACCGCTTTTCGGGAAGTCGCTGATGCGTTGGCTGGCCGTGCTACTTTGGGTGTGCAGCTGCAGGCCCAACAAGCGCAAAGCACGGCCGAAACGGCGCGCTTTAAGCTGTCTGACTTGCGTTACCAAAACGGCATTGCCAGTCAGTTGGACTTGCTCGATGCGCAGCGCGCTTTGTTCGCTGCGCAGCAAGCGGTGGTGCAAACCAGGCTGCAGCAGCTGCAAAACCAGGTGACCTTGTACAAGACACTGGGCGGTGGCTGGAAAGAGGCAACGCAGACTACCGCTGCAAAAACGCCTTGAGTTTTTATTGGCGATGTTCAAGTCACGGTGGCTAGGCTGGTGGCGCGAAAGTTCAATTCTGCCGGCATCCTCGGCAACCAGCGTTGGGCCGCGGCCAGCAAAACCTGTGGTTCGCCGGTGCTGAGCAAGATCAGTGGGGTTTCGGCGTCAAGCAGTTCGGCTTGAGCCGCTGCGGGAACAACCCTTTGACTCAGCTTGAGTCGTGTCTGCCGCGCCACAGCCGGCCCGTTGCTGAGCAGCTGGACCTGGGCCCCTAGCAGTTTGCGCAACTGCTCGGCGGCAAACGGGTAGTGCGTGCAGCCGAGCACCAGTGTGTCGATCTGGCCAATGTGGGTTCCGAATGAACCCATGGCCTGCGTGTACTGGGCGCACAGCGTTTCGATCTCCGAAGTGTCGTCACTGCCAGCGCTG
>CANFZL010000058.1 GCA_947451205.1 Comamonadaceae bacterium | reverse complement strand
GACCCACGCGACGGGGCCATTCGCGCACTGGTCGGCGGCTTTGACTACGACAAAAACAAGTACAACCATGCAACGCAAGCTTGGCGCCAGCCGGGTTCCAGCTTCAAGCCGTTTATTTATTCAGCAGCGCTTGAAAAAGGCTTCACGCCAGCCACCATCATCAATGACGCGCCCTTGTTTTTTGACTCGGGCGTGACGGGCGGTCAGCCTTGGGAACCCAAAAATTATGACGGCACTTTTGAGGGGCCGATGAGCATGCGCACAGCTTTGAAGAAATCCAAAAATTTGGTCTCTATCCGAATCTTGCAAGCGGTGGGCACGCAAAACGCGCAAGATTGGATTGGTCACTTTGGGTTTGAACCCGATAAACATCCCGCTTACCTGACGATGGCGCTAGGTTCGGGTTCAGTCACGCCGATGCAGATGGCCACGGCTTATTCGGTTTTTGCCAATGGTGGGTTTCGCGTCACCCCTTACCTGATCACCAAAATAACCGACCAGCAAGGTCACACACTTGTCGAAACGCCAGCGCCGGTTCCGAGCGAAAGCAACCGCGCTATTGAGCCGCGGAATGCTTTCATCATGTCGAGTCTGCTGCAAGAAGTGACGCGATCTGGCACGGCGGCCAGAGCCCAAGCCATGCTCAAACGTCCTGACCTGTACGGCAAGACAGGCACCACCAACGATTCCATCGACGCCTGGTTTGTAGGATTCCAGCCAACGCTGATGGGGGCCGTTTGGATGGGGTATGACAAGCCAAAGAAACTGGGGGATCGCGAGACCGGCGGCGGCCTGAGTCTGCCGATCTGGATCAACTTCATGGAAACTGCTCTGAAATCAACCCCAGTGACTGAATTGCCCATACCCGCAGGGGTAGTGAACGTCAACGGAGAATGGTATTACGAAGAGTATGCAGGCGGATCGGGCATCCGCAACTTAGGCATGGATAGTCGACCTGCTAGATTGCCCAATGGCGTGGGCGGCCAAGGAGCGCAAATTCAGGTACTTCCCCCGACGGACGAACGCAGTCGCATTTTGGACTTGTTTAAAAATTAGGCCGCTCTAAAAAGCAAGGGCTGACCAGCTTGCTCGCTGGCGTAGCGCGACAAGTCCGAGAAAAACTCCTGGGCAGTTTTGGTGTCTAGCCACTTACCCGACGCGTACTTGTAATGGAAGCCACCAGCCCGTGCTGCCAGCCAAATTTCTTGCAAGGGCTTTTGCAAGTTGATGATGATCTGGCTGCGGTTTTCAAAAGTCAGCGTCACCATGCCGCCGGTGCGCTGGTTGTCGACATCAGCGTCGGTCTCATCATTGATCCGGTCACAAGCGGTTTCTACAGCTTGCAAAGCCGCTTCGGCGCAGTCGAGGTATTCCAAGTCAGTCATTACAATCCCATCATGTTTGCTTCACTTCAAATTCACGGCCAAATTTTAGGCCGTCGTGCGTTGTCAATCAGACCGCAAGGCTTTGCCAGCATCGCCTTGGGCTGTTTGTTGGTGGCTGGTCTGGCCGGCTGTGGCCAAAAAGGCCCGTTGTTTTTGCCCGGCCCACCGCCGCCTCTGCAAACGAGCGCGTCCCCCACCCTTGCGCCCGCGCCAAACCTCACGGATGCGCCTAACCTTCCTGCCGCCACACCCCAATGAGCCAACAACCTTCAGCCGCTGCGCAAGCCCTGCCCGGCCATCCTTTTGTGGCGTACCACAGCGCTGAATTACAAGTCGAAGACGTTCGTCTGAGCCAGCTCGCTACCGAGCACGGCACACCGCTGTTTGTCTACTCCAAAGCCTCGATGCTGGCGGCGCTGGCCGCTTATGAACGCGGTTTCGCTGGCCGCCATGCGCAAATTTGCTACGCCATGAAGGCGAATTCTTCGCTCGGCGTGCTGCAAGTATTTGCCGCTGCCGGCTGCGGTTTTGACATCGTCTCCGGCGGTGAACTCGAACGCGTCCTGGCCGCCGGCGGCGACGCCGCCAAAATAATTTTTTCAGGTGTCGGCAAGACCCGCGCCGAAATGCGTCAAGCCTTGCAAGCCGGCATTGGCTGCTTCAATGTCGAGAGCGAGGCCGAGCTTGATGTGCTGTCCCAAGTAGCCGAATCGCTCGGTTTGCGAGCCCCCGTCAGCATTCGCGTCAACCCCAACGTCGACCCGAAAACACACCCCTATATTTCGACCGGCCTGAAAGACAACAAGTTTGGCGTGGCCCACGAAGACACGCTGCGGATTTACCAACACGCCGCCAGTCTCAAAGGCTTGCAAGTGGTCGGTATTGACTGCCACATTGGTTCACAAATCACCGACGCCACGCCCTACCTAGACGCCATGGACCGCGTGCTCGATCTGGTCGCCAGCATCGAAGCCAGCGGCATTGCCTTGGCGCACATCGACTTCGGTGGCGGTCTCGGCATCAACTACAACAACGACACGCCACCAGCCGCTGACGATTTGTGGGCACAACTGCTGCGCAAGTTGGATGAGCGTGGCTTCGGCCAGAAAAAACTCATGATCGAGCCGGGCCGCTCACTCGTCGGCAATGCCGGCGTTTGCGTGACCGAGGTGCTGTATGTCAAGCCCGGTGAGCACAAGAACTTCTGCATCATTGATGCGGCCATGAACGACTTGCCGCGCCCAGCCATGTACCAAGCTTTTCATGCCATCGTGCCCCTGCTGGCTCAGACCGGTGCAACGCTCAAAACGACTGAAGTGCCTGAAAAAATGTACGACGTGGTCGGCCCGATCTGCGAAAGTGGTGACTGGATTGGCCGCGACCGCAGGCTGGCGGTCAAGGCTGGCGACCAGCTCGCCGTGCTGTCAACCGGGGCGTACTGCATGAGCATGTCCAGCAACTACAACACCCGAGGCCGCGCTGTCGAACTGCTGGTAGACGGCGGCAAGGTGCATGTGATCCGCGAACGCGAAACTGCGGCCGATCAGATGCGGCTGGAGCGGTTGGTCAGGCTTTAAAGAAGGCGCAGCGTTTGCCGGGGCCGGCGGCTGCAGTCCCAAGCTCAAGCTTTTTTCTGTTGTCGCTTCAGAAAGAACTGGCGCACCCGCCAGCCTAACAACAGCGCCAAAATACCAGCGTAAACCGCCACTTCAGCAAAGTTATTTTTGCCGGCACGCATCCAAAAAAAATGCAAGATGGCCAAACCGGCCACAGCATAAACAAGCTTGTGCAGCAACTGCCAGCGTTTTGCACCTAGGGCCTTGATGGCCGCATTGAAGGATGTCGCCGCCAAGGGCGTCAGCAGCAAGAGGGACAGCGCGCCGACCAAAATGAACGGCCGCTTAACGATGTCGTGGGCAATGTCGTCGACGTCAAAACCCATGTCAAAGCCGCTGTAACTCAAAAAGTGCACCAGCACATAAAAATACACGAACAGACCCAGCATGCGCCGAAAACGCGCCAGACTCGGCGTCTTGCTCAGCACCCGCAGCGGCGTCACAGCCAACACGATGCACAAAAACCGCAATGCCCAATCACCGGTAGCACGGATCAAAGCCTCCTGCGGATTGGCACCCAGCTGGTCTGCCAGAGCGCGGTAAAGCAACCAGATAAAAGGCAGCAGACACAGCGCAAAAACCGTTGATTTGGCCGCGGGGCGCAACAGTAATTTATTCATGGCATCACCCATCGTCATCGCGAGCGTAGCGCAGCGGTCCAGCGGTCATGGGTTGCCGCGCTCCGCTCGCAACGACTCATCTGGAGGCAGTCCGCTTCAAGCACAGACAAAGACAACGCGGCATCAGAACAATTTTTTCAAGTCCATGTCCGCGTAAAGCTGCGCCACTTGCGACTCGTAACCATTGAACATCAGCGTCTTGCGTTTTTTGGCGAACAAACCGTCTTCGCCAATGCGCCGCTCTGTCGCTTGGCTCCAGCGTGGGTGGTCGACATTCGGATTGACGTTGGAATAAAAGCCGTATTCTTGCGCGGCAGCTTTGTTCCAGGCGGTGCGCGGCTCTTTGTCGGTGAAGCGAATTTTGACAATGCTTTTGCCGCTCTTGAAACCGTACTTCCAGGGCACGACCAAACGCACCGGCGCACCGTTTTGATTAGGCAACACCTCACCGTACATGCCGAAGGTCAGCAGGGTCAGCGGGTTCATGGCCTCGTCCAGGCGAAGAGCTTCTACATAAGGCCAATCGAGCACGCGCGAACCGACAAACGGCATGGTCTTCGGGTCTGCCAGCGTGACGAATTCGACGTACTTGGCACTGCCCAGCGGCTCGACTTTTTTAATCAACTCGGCCAGCGAATAACCGACCCACGGAATCACCATCGACCAACCTTCGACGCAGCGCATACGGTAAATCCGCTCTTCTTGTGCGCTGAGCTTGAGCAGCTCTTCAATGCCGTAAGTTTTGGGCTGCTTGACCAAGCCTTCGATGCTCACCGTCCAAGGACGTGTGACCAGCGTGCCTGCGTTGCGGGCCGGGTCGGCCTTGTCGGTGCCGAACTCGTAATAATTGTTGTAGCTGCTGGCATCTTTGTACTCGGTGACTTTGTCCATCGTCACCGCACCCGCCACGGCCGATTTGCCGCCGACCAAGGCCGCATGCTTGCCCGGCTTGCTGATCGCTTGCGCCATCGCCTCGCGGCCAGCCCAGCCCGTCAGCGCCGCACCAGCCGCTCCGCCGGCCATCAGCTTGATGAGAGCGCGTCGATCGCGATACACCTTTTCAGAGGTGATCTCGCTGGACACGGGATGAATGAAGCCGTCGTGGTCTGTCTTGATCAGCATGATGGTTCCTTTAAAAAAGAGCGTGTCAATAATCAGCAAGCACCGGCCACCCGGTTGACGTCAGAGTTCGCCGTAGCTGTGCAGGCCAGACAGAAACATGTTCACGCCCAGGAAGGCGAAGGTCGTGACCGCCAAACCGACCAGCGCCCACCACGCTGCCACGGTGCCGCGCAAGCCCTTCATGAGGCGCATGTGCAACCAAGCCGCGTAGTTGAGCCAGACGATCAGGGCCCAGGTTTCTTTCGGGTCCCAGCTCCAGTAGCCGCCCCAAGCTTCAGCCGCCCAAAGCGCGCCCAAGACGGTGGCGATGGTGAAGAAAGCAAAGCCAACAGCGATGGCCTTGTACATCACGTCGTCGAGCACTTCAAAGCTCGGCAGACGCTCGGCAAGGCGCTGGCGACCCAGCAAAATACCGGCAGAAATCAAGCCAGACACGAACAAATAACCGAGCCAGTAATGGCTGCCACCGACCTCTGATTTGCGAAAAACAATCGGCACAAAGCAGATCACCACACCGAGCATCCACAAGGGCGTCAGTTTGTACCAAAGCTTCTCCGTAGCTTGCTGCTTGATCAGGTAAGCCAGAGCGACCATGGCCGCGAGCGAAAACATGCCGTAGCCAATGAAATTGGCGGGCACGTGCAGCTTCATCCACCAACTTTTCAGGGCCGGCACTAGCGGCTGAATTTCGTGGGCGCCGCGGACGACGGTGTACCAAAGCAGAAAACCCACAGCAGCGCTGACCACCAGCATGACAAAAGCACCCAAGGCGCGGGTTTTGTATTGCGCTTCAAAGTACAAGTAAAAGGCTGCCGTCATCCAAGAAAACAAGACGAACACTTCATACAAATTACTGACGGGAATGTGACCAATGTCTGGCCCGATCAAGTAGCCCTCGTACCAGCGCACCATCGTGCCAATCAGGGCCATGCCGATGGCGACCCAGACAATTTTCGAGCCAATCGACTCAAACGCTGCGCTATTGCCACCTGTGTCGCCTACACCACGACTGGCCACCATGCCAAGCCAATAAAAAATGGTGCCCATGAAAAATAGCACGCTCATCCACAAAATAGCAGACTGACTGGAGAGGAAATATTTCAGCCAAAAGACTTGTTCGGCACGCGCAAGATCTCCCTGATACGACACGATGCCAAGCAGCGAGCCGATCGTCACGACCAGCATCAGGGCACGCAGCGGACGCCAGAACCAGCCCATCGCAATAGCCGCAGGTATAACGCCCAGCAAGATGCCTTTTTCGTACACATCCATGTGCGCTTGGTAACGGAAAAATACGTAGAGACCACCGCAGACAACGAGCGCGGCGAACAGCCAGTCGAGCAAATTTCGACGCTTGAAATAGCCTTCATTCAGAACGAAGCCATCATGGGCGCCGCTGCGCTTGAGTGTGGTGGTTTTCATGGGGACACCTGTAAGAGTCGGGTTTTCAACATTTCAAATTCCTTGTCGCCGTCCATGGTCTTGCGGTTGGCTGATAGAGCCATGTTGGCATGACTCGCCTTGGCCGTGTTGTCGGCGTCCAGTGTGCCCGGCCGTGGTGACAGCCAGACCCAGACACGCCGCTCGCGCACGTAAAGCATGGCAAAGATGCCCACGATCAGGAAAGCACAACCGAGATAAACAATCTTCTTACCGGGTGCGCGGGCCACCTGAAACACGCTGGCCTGGACCTGCGTAAAGTCTTTCAGCTCAAATGTCATGGGCGCTGGATAGTGGTGCGCATCGCTCAGACTTAACACCGCTTGAGCCATGAAGTTTTGCGTTTTTTCGTCGCGCGCCAGTGGCGGCAGGCCGGCTTGCTCGCGCGTCATGGTGACCAGTTCGAACAGCACGCCGTTGAGGATACGCACCAGCACTTCGCCAGCCCGGCTGCGTTCTGCTTCCGGCACGTTGATCTCCATGAAATCTGAGATAGCTTGAAGACCCGCCGTCGGCTTGCCCGTTTGAGCCGCTGCAGCAGCCGTTGGGCCGACCCGCGGGGCGACACTTTCGGCGCCGGCAAAAAGCCCCAGTGCACGCGAGGCCGAGGCCGTTAGCTGGACCGCCAGATCAGGCCGGTTAGCAGCGATCGCCTGACGCACATAGCGCCTCACGGCTTCATCACGCTGCCGCCCATCAGCCAGCGCAGCGCGGGTGGCAAAAAAGGTGTTCATGCTGCTTTCTTGATCAGCCGGAACGCGCAGGTACTGGAAAGGATCGATCGGGGTTTCGCGCACGCCGAGCAAAAACACAGCCGTGCTGTCGGGGTTGTCGTCCATGCGCACCGGCAACATGTAGTTTTGGTATTCACGGGCTTGACCGGCGCTGTCGCGTAGTTTGTAGCTGACGCTTGGGCCGACGTTACGCAGCTCTTTGTTGGTGCGCGTTTTGTTTGCGGCGCCTAGGCGACTGTCGATGGCTTGGCGCAGGTCGACTTTTCGCACATCAACGCCAGAAGCCGCGTCGCCAACCTGACGACCGCCATTACCGAAATTTTCAACGTTGATGACTCGCAAGGCGGTGTACTCGAGGGTGAGTTTGTCCGGCCCATTGCTCAGGCTGCTGGTCCCGCCAATGTTGCCCTGAATCTCAAACGCCTTGCTCGCCGCACTCATCGGAATAGCCTGCAGTGTGACGCTGGAACCGCCGTCGTCAAAACTCGACTGGTAAATCTCGACGCCCTTATGGCTCGCAGGGTGGTTCACCTCAACCCGTGTCGGAATACTCTCACCGGTCTCCTTGTCATGAATCACAATCTCGCTGGCAAACAACTTGGGCATGCCAGTCGAGTAGTACTCGACGATGAATTTTTTCAACTCGATTGAAAAAGGCAACTCTTGCAGTAACACGCCACCAGGCTGGTTAAGCATCGCCACACTGGCCTGCGTTCCCTCGGCCACTAATAAATTGCCGCGAAAGGTTGGGTTAGATTCACTCAAACGGTGCTTTTGCGGCACGTCAGCGATCAACCCGCCGCCCGTGAAAACAACCTTGTCGTTGAACCACATCTGCGCACGCACCATCAAGTCGCCGTCGAGCAGACCGCCAATGCAGACCAGCACGATGGCGCTGTGCGCAGCGATGTAGCCGAGCTTGTTAGCAGAGCCTTTTTTGGCTGCCACCATCCAGCCGGCGTCTCGCTGTTGGAGCTTGACGCGCCAGCCACCCTGAACCAAGGTCTGGCCGATACGACGGGCGGCAACTTCTGGCGCTTCAGCCAAGGTGTTTTCAGCGCGGTGCCCAAAAGCCTTCAGGCTTTGTTCGCGGAGATCTTCCTTGAACTGGTTCAACTCCGACAAAATCTTCGGTGCGTTGCGGCTGATGCACAAGCTGGTGCTGATGACCAAAAAAGCCAGGATGAGCAAAAACCACCATGCGCTGTAGACCGTATTCAGGCTCACTAAACTGAACACCTGCGCCCAGAAGGGTCCGAACTGGTTGACGTAATTGCTCAATGGTTCTTGCTGCTTGAGCACGGTACCGATGACCGAGGCGATGCAAATGACAGTCAGCAGCGAAATCGAAAAGCGCATCGACGACAGCAACTCGACCAAGCTCCGCCATGTACGGGAACCGGAGTCAAGCTCAATACCTTGGGTGGAAACTGTCATGCCGTTGGAAATTTGAAACGATGAAAACCAATGAATGAAGGGCAGATCGTATGAAAAACGAAGAGCCGATAAAAAAGGCGGGCCTTTCTGAGAAAGACCCGCCTGCTTGTGACTGTTTTTTCAGCTCAGGGTTCCATGAAAACGAGAGTTCTGAAGAAAAGTCAACGATTTAATGCAGGCCCGCAATATAGTCGGCCAAAGCGCGGATTTCACGGTCGTTCAGCTTGGCTGCCACTTGCGACATAGGCAGGCTGTTATTGCGCACGCCATCACGGAAGCTGGTCAGTTGGGCTGCGGTGTAGTCGGCATGCTGACCACCCAGACGTGGGTACTGGGCTGGATTCCCAGCACCGGTTGGGTTGTGACAACCCGCGCATGCAGCAATCTGGCGATCGGACACGCCCCCGCGGTAAATACGCTCGCCCAGCACCACAAGGTCTTTGTCTTTGGCAAAGCCAGGCTTGATCTTTTTAGAAGCCACCCAGAAAGCGATATTTTTCATGTCGTCGTCGCTCAGCTGCGAGGCAAAGCCTTGCATGATGGCGTTTTTGCGGACACCAGTTTTGAACTCATGGAGCTGCTTGACCAAGTATTCAGGGTGTTGCTGGGACAACTTGGGATAGGCTGGCGAGCCTGAATTGCCATCAGCGCCGTGGCAGGCTGCACACAAGGCAGCAAACTTGGCTTCACCACTGACAAGGTCAGGTTTGGCGACTTTGGCCGGTGCAGTTTCCTCCGAGGCAAAAGACGAAACAGCGGGCACGGCCAACAAGGCGGCGAGGACATAAGTAGCGAACAGCTTCATATCAGGGCGTTTTAATTAGGGGGCACAACAAAACTTACAGCTTCTGATTTTACAATGGCTTAGCCCCGGCGAACCGGGCCTTTGTTTCCGGCGACGCTGAATCTCTGATCTTTAAGAGTCAAAAACAGACTATTTCAGACGACGTGAGCGGGCCGTTGGATGTTTCAGCCACCTGCATTTGGCCACACACAGAGCTGTTTTACCGCCCTCACAGCCCTCACCGAAATTGATCTATGACCTCCCCCGCTGCCTCTTCACCCTCCGCGGGTCTGCCCATCGATCTTGAAAAAATCGCCATGGGTTGGATGCACACGGCTAAATTTTTGACCACCGCACCTGAGTTGCACCACCTGCCGGCGCTCGATTACCCTGAAATTGCTTTTGTCGGCCGCTCCAACGCCGGCAAATCGACCTGCATCAACACCTTGACGCAGCAGCATCGGCTGGCTTTCGCCTCCAAAACGCCGGGCCGCACACAAAGCATCAATTTGTTTTCGCTGGGCAAACAAGGCATCACCGACGCCGTGCTCGCCGACTTGCCGGGCTACGGCTACGCTGCCGTTCCCAAGGCTGCCAAGTACCGCTGGCAACAAGTGATGGCCAACTACTTGCAAACCCGCCGCAACCTCACCGGCATTGTGCTGTTGTGCGACCCACGACTCGGCTTGACCGAGCTCGATGAAGTCTTGCTTGACGTGGTTCGGCCCCGCGTGGCCGAAGGCCTGAAGTTTTTGGTGTTGTTGACCAAGTCAGACAAGCTCAACAAAACCGAAGCGGCCAAGGTGCTGTCGATTGTGAAATTACAAGCGGGCGGCGGCGATGTGAAGCTCTTCTCTGCACTCAAACGCAAAGGCGTCGATGAAGTTGCTGTTCATTTGTGGAACTGGGCCCATCCTGAAGGTCTGCCAAAACTAAATACGGCGAGTGCGCCAGCTGCACCCAGCGAGGCTGTCAAGCCTGAACCCGAGCAACCCGCCGAATAAATCAGTAACTCAATACACCGATGGCGAGCCTTCAGGCCGTGTCTTGAAGCGTTTGTGGACCCAGTAATACTGCGCTGGCATGGTCCTGATGAACCGCTCCAGATGCTGGTTCACCAAGGCGGTGTCGGCCTCAATATTGCCGGTGGGATAGTTCTCCCAGGCCGGCATCACCTCAACGTCATAACCTGTGGGCATGAGCCGAGGCACCACTGAAATCACTTTGGCGCGGCCCAACCGGGCAAAACGTGGAATGGACGGCACGGTGGCGGTCGGCACACCAAAAAACGGCACGAACACCGTGCCCTCAAAGCTAAAGTCCATGTCCGGTAACAAATACAGCACTTCGCCAGAACGCAGGGCGCTGACATTGGCTTTAACACCCTCGCTGCGCAAAAACAACCGGACCCGACCAAAACGAAGACGTCCAGCCTTGATCCACTGATCGAGCAGCGGGTTACTTTGCTCCGAATAGATCGACGTGAAATCGCGGTCAATGTTCATGTTGATGGCGGTGGCGCCGGCGTCCAGGCCGTAAAAATGCGGGCTGAAGACAATCGTCGGCGCATGGCCGTCGAACTCATGCAAGGCGCCATGCAGATGCAGCCGCTTGGCCAGCACCTCGGGGCGTCCGTGCCAAAGCCAGCTGCGATCTAACCAAGTCTGTGCAAAATAAACAAAGGATTGCCGCGCCAAAGCGTCGCGATCGTCGGCGCTGATCTCAGGAAAACACAGGGCCAAATTGGTCAACACCACACGCCGACGCGGCACCACCACCCAGAACAACAAGCAGCCGAGGCCAGCCCCTAGAGCGCGCAAAACGGGCAAGGGCAAGTGGGCGATCAGTTGCATGAAACCAATGCCAGCTCGAGTGGCCAGGGTACTGAAAAATAAACCGACGTTCATACTCACTTTTTATTTTTTTCTATTTGTTCATTGTCGTCGGCAAGCGCAACCGGGGAGAGCGGAGGCGTTGTCGCTCCAGTTGCAGCGGTCGCTTTTGCAGTTTCGCGGCGCGGCGTTTTGTAGCGTGCATAGCCCCACAAATACTGACCGGGCTGGCTCAAAACCAGTGCCTCTATGGCCTGGTTGACCAGGCACACTGCCTGCGGCAAGTCAGGCGGCGGCGTGATGTTCAGACCAGCCACCGGCGGCAAAATCTCAAGCGAATAGCCTTGGCCGCGCGGCAAGCGCAAGGTGCGCACCGGCAACATGACCGCGCCACTTTGCAGCGCCAAACGCGCAGCCAAGGTCATGGTGTAAGCCGGTTTGCCAAAAAATGGGGACCACACACCCAGCCCCTCAGGCGGCACTTGGTCGGTCAACAAGGCCACCGCGCCATTGGCTTTGAGGGCCCGGTGCATTTGCCGAATACCGCTCAAATTAGCCGGCACCGCCAGCAGACCCGGCCGCAGCCGACTGGACTGCATCAGGCGTGCAAACCAGGCTTGTCGCGCAGGCCGGTACATAGCGGTCACCGGACCATAGAGTTCGGCCAACGCTTGCGGCGCCAACTCAAAACTGCCCGCATGCGGTGCAAAAAAGATCACGCCATGACCCGCGGTAAAAGCGGCCTCAGCATGTGCTTGGCCGCTGACGTGTACCAGCTCTAAGCAAGATTGATCGTGCGGGCGCATCCACAACTTCGGCAACTCAGCCACGAAGCGGCCGGCTTCGGCGATGGCCGGTCTGGCCACCTCAAAAGGCAAACCCGCCTGGGCCACATTGGCCCGGAAAGTGGCCCGATAACGCGGGCTCAAACACCACACAGCCCAACCCATGACAGCGCCCGCTGCATGCAAGACACGCAAGGGCCAATGGGAGAAGAAACGAAACAACAAAAACATCAAGGCCGCTTTATCTTTATACTAATCTTGTCGCCGAGTTACAGAACAACTTGCAGGGCGACGTTAAACATCTCTGCTAAAGCGTTCGCCGAGGCACTCAAGCCGGCAACGCGCCGACTAATCCAATGGAGTGTACGCAATGGCGAACGATTATCTTTTCACATCCGAATCTGTCTCTGAGGGTCACCCTGACAAGGTTGCCGACCAAATTTCAGACGCTATTCTCGACGCAATTTTCAAACAAGACCCGCTGTCTCGCGTGGCGGCTGAAACCCTGACCAACACCGGCCTCGTCGTGTTGGCCGGTGAGATCACCACCAACGCGCACGTCGACTACATCCAAGTGGCCCGCGACACCATCAAGCGCATTGGCTACGACAATAGCGACTACGGCATTGACTACAAAGGCTGCGCCGTGCTGGTCGCCTACGACAAGCAAAGCAATGACATCGCCCAAGGCGTCGACCACGCCAGTGACGACCACCTGAACACCGGCGCTGGCGACCAAGGCCTGATGTTTGGCTT